>CAJXBJ010000068.1 GCA_913050195.1 uncultured Saprospirales bacterium | reverse complement strand
TACTTAAAGTCTTAGGCATTAAATAAAAATTAAAGTCTCTAATTGGCTTTAAATATTTCCATTTGGGTTTGAAAAGCTTTTGAAAGGGTTTATAGTTTTTTGGGCTATTACTGAAATTATACGCAAGGGCTCCTGAGTATTTTTTAATTTTATCTGACTTGATAATAGGATCCCTTTTTTCTGTTTCGATAAAAGAGTAGGTCATGCTAAAGTTAGAAGGGGCAAAGAAGGGCTTTTTATTTTTACCTTTTTTTGGCTCCTTAATTTTTTTTGCAACTTTTAACCCTGGCTTTGTAGTTGTTTTTTTAATGGCCTTATTTCCACCAAATCTAATATTGCTTAAATTGAAGCTTTTATTTCCTGTGTAAGTCTGGGCTTCATCTTTAATAAATCGTTTACGCTCATCTTTTTCTTCTTCGCTAAGGTTGGCATCATTTTCAACGAGAGCCAATTTTTCTGTAAGTTCAATATCAGAGTCATAAGGGTCAAATTGAGGATTGCTAAAACTTTCAGAAATACTTGCAAATACTGGTAAGTTTAAGCCTAAGGACTTGGGAAGCAGTTTTCCTACATCCAAGCTGCTTGAAGCATCATATTGATAGAAGTCATCTCGATAGCGTTCAGATACAGATTGTTCAATGCCACCAAAGCCTATGGTATGCATATTTCCAGAAACACTGATATTGCCTAAGTCGGCTAACTGAAGATCAACTCTAGCAAGAGCAGCTGATCCACCTCTTTCATCAAAGCCCTCTAAGCTTAGCTCATTAAACCAAACCTCAGCACATATTCCTTCCCCAGTATCATCAGCTACCCAAATATTATCTTCTTTTTTTGGATTTCTAATTCCAACCATCATTGTTTTTACTCGACCAAGATCAGGGTTCCCAATAACAGTAATTCGACGGCTACTGTTTGAAATACTAAAAGGATAAGTTGCGCTGTGATTGCCAATATTTCTTAGCTGCTTTACATAGGGTAGGCTATCCAAAGTAATGCGAATTATATTTTCATCTGGCCAAATATCAGATGGATCTGAGCTGCCCCAGTCCGTTAATTTAAGCGGTATTTCATATTCATAATAATTGCTAGTATAATCTGAGCCTATACGAATGAAAGCACTTACGTCTTTATCAAATAAAAGATCTAGACCAACTTTTTCAGCGTGTAAAAACATTTTTAACCGTCTAAAATTTCGCATATCTAATGTTAAATTTCTCCAGGCAGCTCTAGAATCCCCATCCATAAGATTACACACATTAAGCATTAGACTTTGCTCATTTTGTTGAAATACAGTATTTGCAGTGGCTCCTAAAGATTGCTCTCTTTGTATAGAGTCTGGTAATACATAGGGCGTTGGTTCTTTCTCTGAATTTTCCTCAATATTGACAACAGAAACTTCAAAGTTAGTTGCATCTCCATTATCATCTGGGATGTATTCACCTGGAGTAGCTAGCGAATAATTATATTTACGCCATTGATTACGTACAAGCCCAAGACGTGCAAATCTTAAATTGACATTTTTTTCAAAACCAGTTAGGAACATTCGGATAAACCGTATGGATCTAAAGTCAGAAATATTTCCAACGCGACTTTCAAATTCATGTATTGGAATTCTAAACTGATACCAATATATCACATCCCCATCGTATACATCCCAGTTAGGTGTTTTAGGTTTACTTCCAACTTTATCTGTTATGAAATTCTTTCCTACAACAAAATCACTTTTTTTAATCTTAATTTTATATTGAAAGTAGTCTTCCGACTCTGAAAGAGTATTGTCCCAATTTAAATCTTCCGTGTCGGGCAAATTTGTTGCAGATTCTGATTCTCCACCGCCTTGATTAATTGGTGAGTTTCCATGCGGATTATTAAAGTCTTTATAACGATCTATGATACTTCTTTCTTCAGCATCATAGTCTGAACCTTTGTAGTAATGATAATTGTCAGATGCAGGATCATTCAAAATAGCCTGCAAGGCATCGGCATTTAAAAGAGGAGAAATTCCAGAGATAAAGTCAGCGAAAGTGTCATTCTCCATAGCATCTGTAAGTCCATCATAGCCCACATCTTGAAGTGGCCTAGCATCTGGGTCATTATCAAAAGAATTAACAATAGGTTGGGTGTTAGGTGTAATACCCCATACAGAAGAGTTCACAGTTGAATAGTCGCCATTTTTTGGTAAACCATTTTCAAATAACTTTTTACCATCTTTCAGTATATCCTCTGATATATTACCAAGATTTATGTAAAACTCCCCTTCAATATCATCATCTTCAACATAATGAAAAGGGTTTAGCATCCAGAATTCGATATACTCTACATTGGCAGCTTCAAAGTCAGTTGTTTGAATATCTTGCATGATTCCGCCCCATCTGTCTTTAGGGTCTTTTAGCGTGCCATCAGCATTAACATTTTGCATATCAAAATTGTATGGGCCCCTTTCGTTTGGATAATAGGAAATGTTCATGGTTGGGATTTGTACGGCTGAGCTCATTTGACTTTCTTTATTCGGAAAGACTTCTTGTTCTAGGACCTCTCTCACAAATACATTGTTCCTTTGTGCTTCATCATCCGTTAAATGTTGAGGCTGTTGATTACCAACACCTTGACTTCTTGTTAATATATTGTCAACGAAGTACCATGATAGTTTAGCTCGATTTTTCCCATAATCCCAGTTATCAGTTAGAGTTGCTTCTTGAAAATGTTTTGGGGTGGAGGCATGTTTCCAATTAATAATTGGCATTTTTAAGTCTATAAAACTTCGAGTTCCCTCAAAGTCATCAATATAGGTAATGCCAGCTTTACCAATAACTTTTGGATGTCCAGGGTTCAGTTGGGCGTATTCACCTGTAACAGTAATTTGAGATTTTGCCTTAGTTTCAACAAATGGCAGTTTGTCAATGAGTTTAGTTAGGCCAGGTAATTCAGAATGGTAATTTCCATCAAAGCCCCATATAGAGTTTAGAATTGGTTCATCTCCAAAATTAATTTTTTGTGTAAGTGGCGTTTCTTTAAGCCTCATAGCTGTAGCGCCTAAGGTGAAGTTGTCATTTATCCAATAGTCCAAACGAGTTCCAAACAGTGTTTTTGTCTGAATTCCAAATAGATCAGCACTTTCAAATGATATATTTATTGGTACACCAGAGTTTATTATACCCTCATTTAATATTTTAACGCGCCCTAGAAGATAGTCCACTGTATAGTCAGCCCCTTCATTTAAAATTCTTCCGCCTGCAGTAACTTTAACAGACCCTTCAGGAACATTCATCCTGTTTAATGATATTTCAGAGCTGACTGAAGAAATATATGTACCCTTAATTAAGAAACGATTGTACTGAGGAAATTGATCTGCTATTACCCATGTTGAATCATATAACTGTTTATAGGCATATTTTGCTTTAAGACTGCTTTCATTGTTGTTGAATTCATCTGCTATTCCACCAGCAAATGGTTCAAGTTTTGTAAAAATGAGCTTTCCTTTTTTTGCATCAATAGTAATTCCAGGTAGAAAATCAAAAACACCATCACCAGTACTAATAGGGTCACCTTGTGTGTTTAGTTGGTCTAAGCCCAATAGTCTGATTAGTGGAATTCTTTCAATACTTCCTTCTGGTATGTAGCGAATTACACCACCCCCTGGATCTTGATAAAAGATATTAAGGAAAAAGTCTTTACTGTTTACTTGATAGGCATTAAGGGAATAAATGTTTTTCATCATTAGATCCCACATTTTTAGTTTTGGATTTACTGATGTGCTTTTAAGCATTTTAGTAAATAAAACATTCTCATTTGATTCACCAGGAGGAATGTCTTGAGCAAAGTTTCCAACCCTGTACACTTCTCCTCTATAAGTAAACTCGAATGCAACAGCTAGGACTTCGTCAGGGTTTAAGCGTTGATTAAGCGAAATGTAGCCAAGTAATGGATGAAATGTATATTCTCTTTGATCCAGCTTTCTTGCATAGGTTTTTTCAAAATCCACATTTGCTCTTAAATTGAATGCACTGCTAGTCAATGTTGACATTGCTGTATTTGTATTTTTCACACTAGGTATATCCACCGTCTGATATAGGTCATTCGATTCGTTTCTAGGAATTTTAAGGTTTGAAAGTGGATTTATGATATTAACTAGTTCAATAGAGTCTTCTTCTGCTAAATCCATAAATGCAAGAATGTCCCTTGTGTTATCTGTTGAACCTGTTTTATTTGTAATCCATACTTCCAACTTTGTAATATTTACCTCTGAGGCAATTACTGGTAGGTTCTCTAAAGCTTTTTCATAGTTTTCTCTAAAATAGTGTGCTAGGAAAAAGTGTCTGTTATAGTCGTAGTTATTACATTGAATTTCAAAATCTTTTGTTTGTGCACCACCTTGAACTTGGATGTTTTCAGTTGAGCCTTGTTGTTGAGAAATAACGGAGGTTACACTAAGTCTACCAAACTGAAGTTTGGTCTTTATTCCAAAAAGATTTTGGCTTCCCGTAATTAGAGAACTTTCGAGGGGCATAGAGACATTTCCACCTTCTACCTGTTTAATAATTTGGTCTTCCTTCCCTTCATATCCAAGTTTGATTTTGTTATCAAAATCAAAATTTGCTTTTGTGTTGTAATTGAAATTTAGGTTGATTAAGTCACCGATACTACCAACTACATTGGCTTGAATATTCATGTCAAAATTAAAGCCAAACTGTCTTCGTTGTTTTTCATTGAAAATAGGGTTGTCTACTTTTTGATAAAAGGCACCAAAGGTTAAATCAATACTTCCAGTTGGTTTAAATTCTATGAAATCAGCAGGTATAAGATCCTCTAAAGGGTTTTCTATATTGAACTTTTTGCTGTCAAATTCCATCTTTCTATTAAGCATAGAGTTCATTTCATTTTTTTCACGCCAATATTCTTGTTCATTTCGACTAAATTCTTGTTCTAGGAAGTCGTCAAAGCTGAGGTATTGAGGGTCTCTGAAAAATTCATCACCATATTTTTGTATTAAAATGTATTCATTGTTTTCACTGTCATATTCTACTTCCTCTGTAATGTTTGAAGGAAGTCCTAAGTCTAATTCGTTTTCATAGCTATCATCATCTTCTGAAATAGGGTAAGGAAGTTCGATATCAGGCGAATCTATGGGTAAGATTAATTTTGAGGTGTATTCAATGTCCTTATTATTGCTCTTTGCAGATAGCAATGGAATGCTTAAAATGCATAGAAAGATTACAAAATAATATGGTGATAAGGATTTCAAAGGGGATGGATTCTAAACTCTTTTCAATGCCAAGCGAATAATCTCTTCTGTACTGAGATCTGTATTTTCTTGAAGTATGTCATTAATTGCTTTTTCAGCGGCTACTTTATTGAAGCCTAATGTTAGTAAAGCAGATAACGCTTCATCTTTGAGTTTATTATCCTGAGAAGTAAATATATTTTCTTCATTTAATTCAAGCTTGAGCATTTTGTCTTTGAGCTCTAAAATTAATCGTTGTGCAGTTTTGCCTCCTATGCCTTTAACGCTTGTAAACTTGGGCGCGTTGCCCGATAAAACAGCATTTTTTATTTCATTGGTTCCAAGTGATGATAATATGCTTTGAGCAGTACTAGCACCAATTCCAGAAACTGTAATTAGTAATGTGAAAATCGATTTTTCATCCTGATCATAAAACCCATATAGTTGTTGGGTATCTTCTTTAACCAAGAAATAGGTCCATAGCCTACATTTAGCAAGTTTTTTAATTTTTTCATAGGTAAAAAGTGATATGTGCACTTCATACCCCAATCCTCCAACATTGATAACGATGCACGTAGGCTTTACTTCTTCTATATTCCCCTCAATAAAATGTATCATCTATGCTTCATTTTTTTGAGCGTCCAAAACTGCTATTGTAACCATGTTTACAATTTCTCGAATAGAACTACCCAGCTGTAAAATATGTACTGGTTTTTTTAGCCCCATAAGGATAGGGCCAATTGTTTCAGAACCATCAATTTCTTGCAATAACTTATAAGCAATATTGCCAGCATCAAGATTTGGAAATATTAAAGCATTGGCACCTTTTGACCCCAATTCACAAAACGGGTAATTTTCCATTAATAAATCTGGATTTAAGGCCAAGTTTGCTTGCATCTCACCATCTACATTGATTTCAGGGTGGTTTTCGTGCAAATACTTTACGGCTTTACGAACCTTAATTGGGCTTTCATTTTCAACGGATCCAAAGTTTGAATAGGACAGTAAGGCAATTTTTGGTTTAATTTTAAAGTGTTCAATTTCCTGTGCTAATAAGAGAGCAATATTTACAAGATCTTCAGAGCTAGGGTTTACATTAACTGTTGTGTCTGCCAAAAAAAGAGGTCCTTTATTGGTCAGCAGGATATACATGCCAGCAACTCGCTTTATATTCTCTTTAACTCCAATGATTTGAAGAGCAGGCTTTATTGTTTCTGGATATTCTCTGGTTAATCCTGATATAAATGCATCGGCTTCACCATTTTCTACCATCATCATTCCAAAATAATTCCGTTCACGCATTATTTTGGCAGCTTCATATAGATTATATCCTCTACGGCTTCTTTTTTCAAAAAATATCTCACCATATTCTTGACGTTTTGACTCTAATTTATCACTTCTTGGATCAAGCATAGGGCAGTCTTGAAGATCAAGATTGTGTTCTTCTATCAATGCTTGCATTCGCTTTAAGTTTCCAAGTAAAATGGGCTTTGCAATACCTTCTTCATTAACAATATTAGCAGCCATTAAAATCTTTAAATTGTCAGCTTCGCCAAAAACAACTTTTTTCGGCTTCGATTTGGCTTTTGAATTATTTCGTCTAATAAGTTGATCATAGCGCCCCATACGCTTTTCTAAGCTTTCTGAATATTTATCCCAATCAGTTATGTTAAGCCTAGAGACTTTGGAATTTATTGCTGCTTTTGCAACAGCTGGAGCCACTCTTGTTAATAAGCGTGGATCCATAGGCTTTGGTAATATGTAGTCATTTCCAAAGCTTAAGTTTGTCATGTTATATGCAGTCATTACTCCCTCAGGAACCGCCTCTTTTGCAAGCTCAGCAATTGCCTTGACGGCGGCTAACTTCATTTCTTCATTAATCTCTGTTGCTGCAACATCTAAGGCACCTCTAAAAATAAATGGAAACCCCAATACATTATTAACTTGATTAGGGTAGTCGGATCGACCTGTAGCAACAATAGCATCTTCTCTTGCTGAAATAGCATCTTTATAGGCTATTTCAGGATCAGGGTTAGCCAACGCAAAAATTATTGGGTTTTTTGCCATGTTTTTTATCATTGACTTTTCCAGTAAACCACCTTGAGAAAGTCCAAGAAACATATCCGCTCCATCTAAAGCATCCTCAATGTTTTTAAAGTTTCGTTTTGTAGCGAATTTAGCCCTGTGCTTTTCAATGTTTTTCCTATCAGATTTTATAAGGCCTTTGCTGTCAAACATAGCAATGTTTTCAAGCTTAGCACCGAGACTCAGAAATAGATTAGTGCATGAAATAGCTGAAGCTCCTGCCCCAGAAACAACAATTTTTAAGTCTTCTATGACTTTACCTGCAATTTCTGATGCATTTAGTAGTGCTGCGCTGGCAATAATTGCCGTTCCATGTTGGTCATCGTGCATTACAGGAATGTTTAAAGCTTTTTTAAGCTTTTCTTCTATTTCAAAGCACTCAGGAGCTTTTATATCCTCTAGATTGATGCCGCCAAAAGTGGGCTCCAAAGATTTGACTACTTTAACAAATGTGTCAATGTCATTAGCATCTAATTCAATATCAAATACATCAATATCTGCATAAATTTTAAACAAAATCCCTTTGCCCTCCATAACGGGTTTTGACGCCTCTGGTCCAATGTTTCCTAATCCTAAAACAGCAGTTCCGTTACTAATAACCCCTACTAGATTTCCCTTTGCTGTATATTTGTAAACATCTTGAGGGTTGTTAGCAATTTCAAGACAAGCTTCAGCTACGCCAGGAGAATATGCTAATGAGAGGTCTCTTTGAGATTTTGTTTCTTTAGTTGGAATAACCTCAATTTTACCTGGTCTTCCTTTAGAGTGATAGTTTAATGCATCTCTCTTGCGTATTCTAATAGCCATAACTCTTCTTTTGGATTAAAAGCTAAAAATATAGTTTTTTAGAAAATTAATTAAGCTTTATATAGAAGACTTATAATCTAGATACTTTAAGTTGCTTAATAGAAGTCTGCAATCTATAAATAAGTTGTATTCCTTTGCATAAAACAAGTTTAGGCGTTCTATGGTAGAGGAGTCTAAATTAGTTTGTTCTCTAATAGCAAAAGGAGGCAGAATTCCGGTTTTCATTTTAGGGAGCACTAACTCACCTCCTTTTTTATGATGGGCAAAACCAATCCATGATTTTTGATTGAATAAAACCTCGAAACAATTGCTGTAGAGTTTAAAGATGTTTTTTACCACTAGTATTAATAAAGGGCTTGCTATGATAATTAGCAAAGTGAATATAAAGTCAAATAAACGTTTGTTTCGTTTATTTTCACTAGAGTCGATGGACCAGCTAATATCAAGACTGTATAATTCGCCGCTTTCATTTTTGCTTCTGCTCCCTATGGCAGAAAAGCCCCCTTTAGGTACAATTTTAAAAGTCACTGTATTGCCTAAATCTATCATGCTTTGGATGATATCAGTGTAGGAAATGTCTGCTGAGCAAAAAATGATTTCTTCGGCCTGGTATAAACGAACATATTCCTTTAAATAACAGATGTTTCCTAAATAGTCGCCTTTACTTGAGCTTTGTTCCTCTTTAAAAACTCGGCCTATGTAGTTGATATGTGCATTATAGGTGCTCAGTAAAGAAAGTATACGCTGACTTTCCTTTTCGCTTCCAACAAGTAAAGTGCGTGGTGAATCTTGTCCTGCCAAATCTCTGCCCTTATTCGAAATAAAACTTAAAATCAGTCTTGTTGAGCTTAAAGCAAAACAAGCCCATGCGCAACCAAGGACAATCAAAGCTCTGGAGAATCTCCAATTTTCATTTAAAAAAGCATAAACTAAAACGATAAAAACTGTTCCAAACAATACGCCTTTTAACAGTTTAGGAACCTTAAGGGGTCGATCATATCCACTGCTGAAATAAATGGCCAAAATCCATGATAGAATATACATTGGAACAACAAAGCTTAGGTATTCTGGAGGGTATTTACCCCCCTCAATATAGCGATGGTTTTTTTCCCAATAATCTACTAGATATAGCATGCCTGCATATAAAACTAAAGCATCTAATAAAAAAGGCCATATTTTTTTTAATAGTCGATTAAAAAGACTAGCTCCAGCTCTAAGATATATAGCAATCTGAATAAAAAAACTGAACAAATTTCTAGATGATTTTGCAAAATGCTTATTGTAAAAAATAAGCATTGCTCCATAGAACAGCTTGACATAATTTAGACTATTTTTCTTTGTGCTCTCTCCCTTGAAGTGAATAATTCTTGGTTTTGGACTGTAATAGTTTTTATAGCCTGCTTGTTGAATTCTATATGAAAGATCTATGTCTTCGCCATACATGAAGAATTGTTCATCAAACAATCCTGCTTTATCAAGTGCCTCTTTTTTTATGAACATAAAAGCCCCAGAAAGAACATCGATTTGGTGTATATCTTCTTTGTTCAAATAGCTTAAATGATATTTCCCAAAGCGTTTAGAATTTGGGAACAGCTTCGAAAGACCAAATATTTTATAAAAAGCAGCCTTTGGCTGAGGCAAACCCCGTTTAGATTCTGGTAAGAACTGACCACTTCCATCAATCATTTTTACACCTAAAGCTCCAGCATCTGGTCTTTTATTCATGAACTCTATGCATTCTTTCAGGGTGTTTTCCTCAATAATTGTATCTGGATTTAATAGCAATACATATTCTCCATTAGCTCGTCTTAGGGCTAAATTATTTCCTTTTGAGAAACCAAGGTTTTCTTTTGACGCAATACATTTTACCCATGGGTGGTTTTTTTGTATCATCTCAACAGATCCATCTGTAGAGGCATTGTCTACTACATATACTTCTGCATCTACATGCTCACATGCCTTTTTTACAGATGATAAACATTGGTCTAGAAAATGCTTAACATTATAATTGACGATAACAAGAGACACTTGCTTCATAAAAACTATTTAAGTGTCAAGCTGCCGTAAGGTTGTCTATTAATAAGTGACTTTGCTAGAGTAAACTCATCTGTGTACTCTAATTCACCCCCAAAGGCAATACCTCTTGCTAATGAAGAGATTTTAATGTCTTTTTCTTTCAGATGTTTGCTTATATAGTACGTTGTAGTATCTCCTTCAATACTTGGATTCAAAGCAAAGATTATTTCTGTAATATTCTCTTTTTCGATTCGTTCAATCAAACTAAATAGATGAATATCTCCGGGGCCAATACCGTCTATTGGTGAAATAACGCCACCTAACACATGATATACGCCATAATACTCCATTGTGCTTTCTAAAGCCAATACATCTCTAATGTCTTGTACCACACAAATTTGTTGCGTATTTCTATTTGGGTTAGTACATATACTACAAAGTATATCATCTGATATATTGTGACATTTTTTGCAAAAATGTGATTCAGATTTCATTTTATAAACGTTATCACAAAATTCCATAACCTCCTCCTCTGGTCTTTTCAGAATATGGAGAGCAAGTCGTAAAGCTGTCTTTTTTCCAATGCCCGGAAGGCTTGATAAAGACTCAACAGCATTTGCAATACGTTTAGAGGGAATGTTCATTGCTTCAAAAATAATATTAAAATTCTTGTCAAACAATTAACTTAGGACACACAAAAG
>CAJXBJ010000067.1 GCA_913050195.1 uncultured Saprospirales bacterium | reverse complement strand
AATCAGGATTCGTAACTTTTTGTTGATTAATGCTTAAAGAGTTTTCCTTAATAGCTCGGCGCACCTCACCCTTGGAGTTTAAAAACTGAGTCTTATCTGCCAATAAATCCAATAAACCTATGCCCTCAACCAAATCTGATTTATTCAATTCAAACTTTGGAACACCCTCAAAAATACTTAGAAAGTCTTTTTCATTAAGACTCTTTAACAACTCCGTACTTCCCTTTCCAAATAAAATTTGAGAAGCCTTTACAGCCGACTCATAAGCCTCTTGAGAATGCACAAGTATACATATTTCCTTTGCTAAAGCCTTTTGCATTAAACGAAGATGTGGAGCCTTTTGATGCTCATTCGCAATAGCATGAATGTCCTCTTTAGTCAACAAGGTAAATATTTTCAAATACTTCAAAGCATCTTCATCAGAGCTATTAATCCAAAACTGATAAAACTGATAAGGCGTTGTCTTTTCTTTATCTAGCCATATATTACCTTGTTCTGTCTTTCCAAATTTACCACCGTCCGACTTAGTTACTAATGGACAAGTTAAGGCATAAGCCTCTCCTCCATCCTTTCTTCTAATCAACTCTACTCCACTAGTCATATTACCCCACTGATCTGAACCTCCCATTTGAAGCCTACAATTTTCATTTTCAGCTAAATATGCAAAATCATATGCTTGAAGCAACTGATATGAAAATTCCGTAAATGAAATACCTGTTTCTAGCCTATTTTTAACAGAATCCTTTGCCATCATATAGCTCACTGTTAAATGCTTACCAATATCTCTTAAAAAAGCAATGGATCCCATATTCCCAAACCAATCGTAATTATTTGCAATTTTAGCTGAAGAAGAACCACAATCAAAATCTAAAAACTTTTCAAGTTGAGCCCTAATACCTTGAATATTATGCTCAATATCAGACTTAGAAAGCAGGTTTCTTTCTTTGGATTTTCCTGATGGATCACCAATCATTCCAGTTGCACCGCCCACTAAGGCAATTGGTTTATGTCCATGCCTTTGAAATTGAACCAATAGCATAATAGGCAATAAACTGCCGATATGTAATGAATCTGAAGTAGGATCAAAACCAATATACGCACATGCATTACCCTTTTCTAAATATGCCTCTGTTTCAGGTGTAATATTGTGAATTAATCCTCTCCATTCTAATTCTTCCAAAAAACCTTTCATAAGTATTACTTTGCAAAAGAAACTGCTCTAGTTTCTCTTATGACCATTACTTTAACCTGACCTGGATATTGCATTTCTTCCTGAATCTTATCTGAAATCTTAAATGAAATCTCCTCCGCCGTTTTATCATTTACTTTTGAACTTTCTACAATAATTCGAAGCTCTCTTCCTGCATGAACAGCAAAGGCTTTTTCCACACCTTTAAATCCTAATGCTATACTTTCAAGGTCTTTTAATCTTTGAATATAATTTTGAATTGTTTCTCTTCTAGCACCGGGTCTAGCACCAGAAACAGAATCACAAATTTGAATTAGAGGAGAAATGGTATATTCCATTTCAACTTCATCATGATGCGCTCCAATAGCATTACATACAGCAGCATGCTCACCATATTTCTTCGCAAGCTTCATGCCTAGCAAAGCATGAGAAAGCTCCGGCTCATCGTCTGGCACTTTACCTATATCATGAAGAAGACCCGCCCTTTTAGCCAATTTAACATTCAAACCAAGCTCTGCTGCCATTGTTGCACATAAATTGGCTACTTCTCTAGAATGCTGCAGAAGGTTTTGACCATAAGAAGACCTAAAACGCATTCTACCAACCATTCTAATCAACTCTGGATGAAGCCCATGTATCTTTAAGTCAATTACGGTACGCTCACCAATCTCCATAATATAATCCTCTATTTCTTTTTGGGTCTTTGCAACAACTTCTTCAATTCTAGAAGGGTGAATCCTGCCATCTTTTACTAAACGCTGCAAAGAAATCCGAGCTATCTCTCTCCGTACTGCATCAAAACCAGAGATTAATACAGTTTCTGGTGTATCGTCGACAATTAGTTCAACCCCAGTAGCTGCTTCTAAGGCCCTTATATTTCTTCCTTCCCTACCAATAATTTGACCCTTTAAGTCATCACTTTCCAAATTAAATACTGAGATCGTATTCTCTATTGTTTGCTCTGCTGCGGTTCTTTGAAGAGTCTGTATTAATATTTTTTTGGCTTCTTTATTTGCCTTTATTTTTGCCTCATCTCTAGCATCCTTTATGTAAGACATGGCCTCTGTCTTAGCCTCTTCTTTTAAAAGATCCATTAAACGCTCTTTAGCATCTGATGCAGACAAATTAGATACCTTTTCAAGCTCATGAACATGCCTATCTTGAGTTTTTTCTAATTCTGCTATTCGATTAGTCACTGCAACAATTTGACTCTTTAGATTTTCTCTAATTACTGATAGCTCCTTCTGCTCACTATCCAATTTAGACAACTTTCTTTGCAAATAATCACGATCTTTTTTTACTTGATGCTCTTTTTGCTTAATCTTTTGTTTACGCTCTTCATGCTCTTTTTTAGAATTGGCTTTTAGCTGCAATATGCGCTCCTTGGCCTCTAGTATTTTCTCTTTTTTGATTGTATTTGCATTCTCATTCGCAGTTTTTATTATTTGCTCTGCTTCTATCTCCGCTGCCTTTTTTTGCTTTTTATCCTTAAGCAATTGCATTATATAAGCAACTACCAATCCAGAAATAAGACCTACCAAGCCCGCCATTAACCATATCTCCATGTCAATTCAATTTAGATTCTATAATATAAAAAGTGGCTAAGAAGCTAGTTTATCCAGAGAGGATTCTATATCATGAAGCAATGCATGAAATTCATCTTCCAATACACTGTCTTTATTTCCAGTCTTTAGACTATCAATTGCAAACATAAGGGCCGACATTGCTAAAACATCCTTATCATCCGCTGCATATATTTTTTTAAACTCTTCTATTTTCTTATTCAAAAGGCTACCTGCCCGTCTAACCGTCTCCTCTTCACTTGCCTTTATTTTTAACGGATAAGTCCTATTGGCCACTTTTATTTTGACCTGTAACATCTTATCTCCTAAACTACTTGCCACTATTACTCATTTAAATGTGCGATACAACGATCAATCTCACGCACATACTTATTAATAAGTTTTTTAATATCTTTCGATTCCTCTTTTTCAAGAGAAATCGTTTTAGCAATTTTAGTCAAATTTAACTGTTTCTCCAATTTTAAAATTGCATTCTCTTTTACTTTGACAGTATTTTGCAAATCCTCTATCTCCGCAACCAAATCTTGTTTCTCAATTCCTAAAGATTTAACTTTTGCTTCAATTAATTGAATCTTTTCAAGAATACTCGCTTTTTGACTATTAAATTGATTCATCTATCTAAGTTTTGCGCCCAACTCACTTTCTAAATTAGCGACTATTTTCTTCATAACCTTATCTACTTCTTTATCTGTTAAAGTCTTCTTTTTATTTTCAAAAGTAAAGTTTATGGCATATGATTTTTGACCTTTATCAATACCCTTACCTTCATAAACATCAAATAAATTTACATCTTTTAATATTTTTTTATCTGATTTCAAACATTGAATTCTAACCTCCTCAAAACTAACAGCCTCTTCCAACAACAAAGACAAATCCCTATTTACTAAAGGATACTTATTTAATTCCTCGTAAAATAACACGCTACTTAATTGTGCATTATACAACTTTGTCAAGTCAATTTGACCAAAATATACATTTTCTTTTATATCGAATATCTTTAGATCCTCTTCCTTTACAGTTCCACCAACAGCTATAACATCTTCACCTAATTTATATTTAAAGTCAGCGGTATTTTCATCTACCTCTAATTCTAATTTTAAGTTTAGCTTAGCAAAAACAGACTCAAACATCTTTCTAAAGTAATATATATCTGAATTTTGAACCCCCAATTTCCAATGATTGTTCTTTGCACCTACAATACAGATACTTAAATACTCTGTTTCGACATATTGCTCAAAACGAGAATAGGATTTGCCATATTCAAAAAACTTAAGATCTCGATTATTTCGCTTTAAATTATGGGAAACCGCCAACAAGCTTGAATGCATAAGTCCATTACGCAAAACATCTAGCTCACTTGATGAGTAATTGAGGATATCTACAACCCCTTCTTTATTTCTAATATCTTCACTCCAATAACTCGAATGAACTAAGGAATTATTCTGTATCTCATTAAGGCCTTTGGCAACCATCATTTTAGCAAGATCATTTTTAAATCCCCATTTATCATGACCTTCATTTTTACCTAAACTTATTTGCATGCTGTTTTCTAAGGCTATATTATTGAAACCATAAACTCTTAATATTTCTTCAACTAAGTCGGCTGGTCGCTTTACGTCAACTTTAGCATATGGCACCTCTACCTTTAACCAATTATCCTTATTCTCTAAAATTTTAAAATCTAACCCTTCCAATATGTTTACTATAATATTAGTTTCAAGTCTTTGGCCTAACATCTTAGCCAAATAGGCAAAGTCTAATATAATTACTGATCTTTCAATTACCTTAGGATAAACATCCACAATACCACTTTCTATTTTTGCTTCTCCTAAATCCACCATCAACAAAGCAGCTCTTTGTAAAGCCGGTAATAATACACCCATGTCTGCACCTTTTTCAAATCTCAGCGCCGCATCCGTTCTTAAACCATGGCGTTCTGAGCTTCTACGAATGGAGGTAGATTCAAAATAAGCGCTCTCTAAAAAGATGTTTTTTGTAGTAGCACTAACACCACTCTCTAATCCACCATATACGCCAGCCATACACATGCCACCATCTGTGTCACATATCATCAAATCATCGGCACTCAAAGTCAGCTTACTAGCGTCCAGGGTTGTAAAGCTACTTCCCTCTTCTAAGGTCTTCACTAATACCTTGTTTCCGCTTATTTTATCCGCATCAAATGCATGTAGTGCCTGTCCATATTCCCATAAAACAAAATTCGTAATATCTACAATATTGTTAATAGACTTTACGCCTAGACTATTCAATTTATTTTTTAACCAGCTAGGCGATTCTTTGATTTTTACGTCCTTAATTTCAAGACCAACATATCTAGGACATTTCTCTGCATTATATATTTCAACTTCTATAGATGAAGACTTTTGCCCATCTAAAAATTCAAGCTTTGGAAGCTCTAAACTCAATCCTAACTCAGGATGATGTAGTTTACAATAGGCGTATACATCTTGTGCAACACCAATATGGCCCATTGCATCTGCCCTATTAGGCGTCAAACCAATTTCAAAAATTTGGTCTTTATATACCTTAAAACATTCTGCCAATGCAATACCTGCTTCATATTTATTGGGCAAAACCATAATACCATCATGGCTTTCTCCTAAACCAATTTCGTCCTCGGCGCAAAGCATACCATGAGACTCCACACCTCTAATTTTCGATTTTTTTATTTTGAAGGATTCGTTACTACCCAAAGGATATAAACTAGAACCTACAGTTGCAACAACAACAGTTTGACCTTTAGCTACATTAGGTGCACCACACACAATTTGAAGTGGCTCACCATTATTTACATCAACACTGGTTACAGAAAGCTTATCGGCATTTGGATGTTTCTCTAAACTTAAGACCTTTCCCACAACAAGTCCTTCAAGACCTCCCTTAACGCTTTCAAAATCAGAAACGCCTTCAACTTCTAAGCCCAAATCAGTTAAAACCTCCCCCATTTTATCAACGGAAAAGTCAACTTTTACATAATCTTTTAACCAGTTATATGAAATTTTCATCTACCAGAATTTTAGTCGACGAATTTACAAATAAAAAAGAAGATATTTCAGTGAAATAGAGGCCTTTGAAACCATCTCTAATGCCCTATATGAGCACTTCTGACATTAACAACATTATTTGAATCAGACTTATAATGTACTGAAGCCAAAACATGAAGATGATGCGAGTCCCAAGAATCATCAATAACCAACTTATACTCTTTTTCAAAGACACGCCCAACTTCAAGCTGCGCATTTAATAAATCTCCAAGAGAATTTGAAAACAATGCCCTAAGTGTATGTCTATGCGTATAATTCGATTCCCATTCTCCATCTAAATTCCCATTAAGCTGGGGTGCTACAATACTATCTTCTAATAAGTAAACACTTAGATACTGATCATCCTGAAGTGCTTCAGTATAATGCAATTTAACCTTGACCCTTGCTTCCTTAACAGATTCATCATAATTAGCATTTTCGATGCTTATATTCACTTTAGAGTCAGCAGAAAGCTGCTCTCCAACCTTTACAATCCAAACAGATGCAGTTCCCATTTTAATATCTGATTGATCACTATAAACTACGCGATCTACAATACCTTGAGGCAATTGCCCTCCATAACCACCAAAGAGCGCAACAATATCTTCACCCGCATCTGTTGTTAAATCAAGATCAAATTGAGAGTAAAACTGTGGGTTTGTAAACACTCCCTTCGGGTGAATTGAAATAACCTCAACCTTATCTCCATAAGTATCCTCTATTTCTTCTAACTTTAAATGACCACCTGGACAGCCTGTACAAGCTATACCTGTCAACTCCTCTACTAAGACATGCTTCTCCTGCGGTGTAGGAATATTAAGATCAACATATGTCGTATCCAACAGTGTTAAATCAGGCAAAGTAAAATCAATTGCGGGTGGAATTTCCTTACAAGACACAAAAATTAAAGACGCAAAAATTAAACTATAAATCAATCTCATCATAACTTATTTAAAAACTTGATGCAACACTTAAACGCACACCACTAAAAGCTGGCTCATACCTACATACTCCTCCAGTACAAACAATACCCTCAACCTGCTTAACATAAGCCAAGGTATAACGATTCCCTTTATTTGTATATCCAGCAAAAACAGTCGGATAATGCAATTTTTCACCCTTCTTTGGTTTTATATTATACATGTCTGATACTGAAAATGACCAGTTTGGAGCCATGTTATATTCTAATAATGCCCATGCCCATGAGCCAAAATCCTGTTTAGTATGTTGATATGATAGTTCGGCTCTTAAAGACTTTCTTCTCGACAACTTATACGTAGTTTCCAAAAAGGGAGTATTTGTATAAATCACCTCTCCCTTACTTTCATATGCTGGCCTATTGTATTCCATATATTGGTAACCTGGAGTAATCTTCAGCTTTTTATTTACCTTAATTTTACTCTCAAAATAAACCTCATTAAACAACACATCTCCTTCTAAATCCCGCACATGAGAAATATTCAAATCAATATTTAAGCCTTTTCTCGGCTTCGTTACTAAATCTAGCTGAAACGCCTCCTCTCCCAATGGCAAACAAGCAGCCGCATATCTGGATGTCAAACGATAAGTATTTTGTCTTGTCAGAGGCGGCAAAAAGCTCATCATACCCTTAAGCAAAATTTGATCAGGATTAATTCTAAACTCATAATGATCTACTCTTTTATACTGACCAACTATACCTAAACCTTTTTTTGAATAACCTAAGGTTGAAAAAATTACTGTCCCATCCTTATCAATCAACTTTGCCTGGGCATTTTGTATGGCCTCGTTAGTTTTATAAGCATATTCCATATACCATGTCCATCTTTTATAGGATAGTGTATTATAAATTGCTGCTGAGTAAACATTAAATTTTGGAATAAATCTGTCCTCTAAGTCATATGCATTTATTTGAGTAACAACAGATGTCATAGAAGCCTGATCTAAGGTTCTATTCATAATTCCAAAGCCAGGTGTTAAATTTAAATTTTCTCCTATTGTTTTAAATCCTTCTATTTTACCTCCAGTAACTATTGGCTGATAAAATTCAAATAAATTCTTTTGTCTTCCGCTTAGTCCAGTTATTGCCCAATCTTCATTTAGCTGATATTTTAAAGAAATCCCCATTACCGCATTATCAATCCCAAGCCCTCTATCTTCATAAGCTCTAAATGCTACACCACTTCCAAATTGCTCATATATGTATCCACCTTGAATGGTTAATTTTTTCATTTTCTTTCGAACATACCACGCCCCTATACCTCCCTCTGTATATACCTGAGCAGGATTATGCAGGTTTGAATTATTAAAAAGATCCAACCGAAGCCCCATCTCAAGGCCATCGCCCGCATAATTAAGCTGAAGCCAAGAATTAGTACCTCTTAAACTATTGTCATAGTGAGGTATACCAGCAGCTCCTCTTATAGAATCCCGCATAAAAAAGCTGGTATTTAACTGCAAGTCGCCAGAAAAGTTACCTTGAGAAAATAAGTCCCCAATAACAGTGCAGAAAAAAAATAAATAATAAAACCTATAGAAATTCATATATTTGGAATGATAATTGTCTGTTAATGGAAACCACTACGAAATTAATTAAACTGAAGTTATGAATAAAATTATTTTAAGTCTATGCTTTTGCATTTATTTTACTTTTTCTGCTTTCTCGCAGAATAGCCTGCCTGACTTAAACATCGAAGGAATTGATGGAAAAAAAGTCAATTTAAAGACACTTTCGGAGTCAGGAAAGCCGACCATACTAAGTTTTTGGGCAACATGGTGCAAACCTTGCAAACAGGAACTTAACAATATTGCAGAAGTTTATGAAGATTGGCAAGACAGTTATGATGTTCAGTTAGTTGCAGTAAGCATTGATAATGCAAGAACTGCTTATAAGGTAAAAACATATGTAGATGGACAAGATTGGGATTATTTAGTTTTATTAGATAAAAACCAAGAGCTTAGACAAAGTTTAAATTTTCAAACTGTACCATATACTCTTCTGCTTAATAAAGATGGCGAGATTGTTTATAGACATCAAGGCTATGTAGAAGGCGATGAATATGAGCTTGAAGATAAATTAAAAGAGCTTTCTAAATAAGTCCTTCATCCGCAAAACTGAAGTAACTTTTATTGTTAATAATCAAATGATCTAAAAGCCTTATCTCTAAATTAGATAAGGTTTTTTTTATATTCTTAGTTAGCTTTAAATCTTGATTGCTAGGCAGCAACTGCCCAGAGGGATGATTATGTACTAAAACAATAGCATTAGACCAATAAAGCAAGGCCTTTCTTATAATCAAGCGAACATCAACATAGGTCGCATTCATCCCACCTTTACTCATGCATGATTTATGCACAATGTAATTAGCATTATTACAAAACAAAACCCAAAACTCCTCATTTTTCAAATCGAGCAAATCTGATTTAATCGCTAAGAAAGCAGAATATGAATCACAAACTTTTTGATTGAGACTAAATTGTTTTTCTTTTCGTCTAGCCAATTCAAAAAGAGCCATTAATTGACATGCTTTGGCCCTACCCATTCCTTTAAGCTGACAGAAATCCCCTAACTCCCATGAGGCGAGTGTAGATAAATCATTGCCAGCTTTATTCAACAAATCTCGACCTAAATCTACAGCACTATACCCCCTATAGCCATTACCAATAATCAATGCAAGCAATTCTGAATTGGTTAATGCCCTGATTCCATGAATATCCATTTTTTCTCTTGGCCTCTCTTCCAAGGAAAGATGTTTTATATTCATTTTTTTTATTTGATTTTTTATTAATAAATGTATCTTTAAGACAATCTTTCAACCTTCTATTAAAAGCTTTAAATATGCTGTTTGTTAAATTTTACAGCCTAATCCTTTTAAGAGTTATTTTTTATTTACCATTCAAAATCGCTTATCAAGCGGGTCATTTTTTTAACTTAAAAAAAGGGAATGGCTTGGTAGATAGTTTTGTTTTTGCCTTCCTAGGAAGCACAGTTTTCCTATTTTATGTTTTTAGTAAAATAAAGTGAGGGTATAGGATATTGTTTATGGAAAATTTGGAGTTTATATTAGCATTTTTTTTTCCTTTAGCTTTTTGTTTTTTGTTTGCCTTTTCAAAAAATGCAGCTGGGAACAACACTAAATACTTCGGTTTCTTCGGAATAATAAGTTATGTTATTTTATGGAGTTGGGTTTTTTTTAACGGCAATTATAATACTGATGCAGAGGGATTAGTATTTCAATCGACGCAGTTTAGTATAATAGACTTTAGATTTAGTATTAATTTTGAAAAGTCTTTTTTCATTCTTTTAAATTTATCCTTAGCTTTGTTCAATTTTTGTTGGTTTTGGAAAACAAGAACGATTCATGAAAAGTTTTATCAGTTTATATTTTTTATCCTCTTATTTTTATCAACAGGAGCTTTATTAAGTGAAAATATTTTTAGTTTTTTAGCTTTTGGTGAGCTCGGCTTTTTTGCTGTTGTTTTATTAATTTATTCATATGGGCCAAAACTTCACAGAAATGATATTTTCAATATAGTTGCATTTAGTTTTGTTTCGTTTCTTTGTATAGTATCACCAATGGTTTTTATTTTATACAAGGGTGATATACTTCTCGGTAATTTTTCGACGAGTCCTGCTTACATTAAAAACGTACTTATTAGCATAAATAATGAAAATAAAATTTTAGGCACTTTATTAATCTTTTTTATGTCTATTGGAGCTTTTATAAAATGTTCTTTTTTTCCATTTCACAATTGGACCCAGATATCTTTTTTAAAATTAAGAAAAGAATTAATTTTCCCTATTTTTGGCATAATTCTCCTTCTGTCTTTTTATTACCTTTCCGTTTTTATAGGTCCTTTAGTTCAAAAACTTGCTCCTGATTTGATTTGGGTTTTTCTTATATTATTTAGTTTAGGAGTTATTTTTAACACGGTATTGTTCTTTCAAGAAAAAAAAGAGAATATTTATTATTATATATTGAGGTTGTTTTATATTCATTTAAATTTTTGCGGTCTAGGTGTTTTCCTTTATTTGGGAAATAACAACTATTTAATTCAATCCCATCTTGGGATTAACTTTTTTACCTTTTTTACACTAATTTCTTTGATCTCTTCCAAATCCCGAATTCTTCCTCTAAAAGATGCTTTAATTGGTTCTCAACCAATGACTGAAAAAGCCAAAAACTTATTCTTTTTAA
>CAJXBJ010000066.1 GCA_913050195.1 uncultured Saprospirales bacterium | reverse complement strand
GCAAATATCGCATCCATTAAGCTGAGCTTAGACGGTTTTTCTAGTTCAACTTTGATAGCTTGACCCACAAGCTTGAAAGAAGTCAAGGTAGCCAAAGAAACAAACACAAAGATTGTTATACGTGTATATAATCTATTCATTCTCAGAAAGCTCTTTTTTCATTATTCTCATACGTCTTTCAGCCCGCATTGCTGGCTCCAAAAGCTCCCGTTTTTCTGGTGTATTATTATTGAAAAGTCTACTACTCATCACCCGAAAATCATTCATTATAATCATAAGAGGCGGGAGAAAAAGCAGTATAAAAAATGTACCAAAGAATACACCTGAGGCAACACCAACTGCCATGGGAATCAAAAATCTCGACTGAAAATCATTCTGAATAATAAGTGGTAAAAGACCAGCTACCGTTGTTATAGAAGTTAATACTATAGGTCTGAATCTTGAAATACCAGCAATAAATGCAGACTCAAACATATCTCGCCCTTCTTTTATTGAACTATTATATTTATCAATCATAACCACTGCATCATTTACGATAACACCTAGAAGAGCCATAATCCCATAGGCGCTCAAAACTGATAAAGGTATATCCCTAATCCAATGACCAAATGAAGCACAACAAAAGCCTATTATAATCAATGGCAAGAAAATAATTCCCTGGCTAAAAGAACCAAAGTGAATCATAATAAGAACGAACATCATTACAACTGCCGGTATGCCGTATTTTTGCAATGATTGTATGGCCCTAGTTCCCCTGCGCCGCTCACCACCATATGTCAACTTTACTCCAGGGTAATTTGAAGCCAATATTGGGTCGACTTTTTTCGAAACAGAATCTAAAAGCTCTGTTGTTGATTCATAATAATTTCTCTTCTCAGCTTCAATTCTTATTTCACGAGAGCCATTATAATGGTTTATCTTTTCTATGCCCCTTTCTATTCTATAGTCAGCTAAAGAAGTTAGTGGTATTTGTTCGCCTCTTGGGCCCCTTATCTTCATATTTTCAAGCTGTAAGATGCTTTGTCTATTGGCCTCATTATAACGCACCCATACCTTAACCTCATCTGTACCTTCCTGTATCCTTTGAATTTCATCTCCGAAAAAACCCTGGCGAATCTGTCTAATTATTTCTGAAGTACGAAAACCTAAAGCATATGCTTCCGGTTTAAGTTCAAGTAATATTTCCCTTTTTCCAGTGGATGTATTATCTGAGATATCTCTAACTGACGACATGTTTTTTAAAATAGTCATCACTTCTTTTTTTGCGCCTTGCAACTCCTCTATATCCTTACCTAAAAGACCTAGAGACACTGGTTTACCCCATCTACTATACTTACCAATAATAAGCTGCTCAGCCTCAGGCACTTCACCAATACGTTTCCGAATTCTCTCTATAAACTCATAGACATCTATACTTTTATCTTCACTATCTACTGATATATATACATGTCCAGCATGACCACCTGTTTGACCTATCTGTTGCGTGGTCCCCACATTTATAGATGTATATTTTAAAATTGTATCACCCGTTTCCTCTATAACCTCTTGATTAACCTCAAGAACGCTACTATTAAATTTTCTCAAATAGTCCTCTGTTTTATCCTCTCTCTCACCCGGCTTAAATGCGACATCTATTGAAAATTCATCAAATGGAATGGACGGAAAGAATGTTGTTTTTATTTGCCCCGTTCCAATCATCGTAAAAGTTATTGCAGGCACAACAAAAAAACCAATAAAAACTGATAAATAAATAGCCATTCTTGACCTAAGAATACTATTCAATATTGTATCATAAAAACGTCTTCTAACAATTAAAAACAAATTCTGAGACCAACTCCTTTGATGCTTTGTCTCAGGATTTAATATCTTTTTTGATGCTAGGTGCATAGGAAGCACCACAAAAGCTTCTATCAGCGAAAAACCAAGGCTTGCAATAACTACTACAGACATCTCACCAATAAAATCACTTCCTTCACTCAACAGCAATGGCACAAAACAAATCATGGTTGTTGTTACTGATGTAAAGACTGCAGGAAAAACCTCCATAGTGCCATCAATGACAGCCTCAAAACGGTTAGCCCCACTTTCATAATGCTTATAGATGTTTTCTGCAATTACAATCCCATCATCAACAAGAATACCAACAACAAGAATCATCCCAAAAAGGGAAATCATATTTATAGTTATACCAACAAAACTTCCAATAATAAACATTCCTATAAATGATGCAGGAATACCCCAAGCCACCCATATTGAAAGTCGAACATTTAAGAAGAGCCCCAAAAGAATTAGCACCAAAATCAACCCCTGAAATCCATTAGAAGCAAGTGTTTCTATTCTCTGATCAAGCAAGGTGTTAAAGTCAAAAAGAATGGTTAGCTTTTTATCCTCATGCTCAGCATTATATTGTTTTGCATAATCCTGAATATATTCAGATATTGACTGCAAATCTTCTTCTGGCAACTTTTTAATTACAACACTAATGCTCGGCTTTTCTTTAAAATAAGATCTAAAGGGCGTTTCACTGAACTTTTTTGTAACAGAGGCCACTTCTTTTAGCCTTAGCTGACTACCATCTTCTAAGGACCTAATTATAATATTTTCTAAGTCCACAGGCTTTAAAGATCTATTTCTTGATCTTATAAATATTTCTTCATCCTTCGCCTTAATTGCTCCTCCAGACATATCCATGTTATTAAAGCGAATGGCATTACTAATCTCATCAAAAGTCAGATTGTAACGAGTAAGCATTTTTTCATCGAGCTCAATAGCTAACTCTAACTCAGGATAGCCTGTAACCTCCATCTGACTAACGACACCTTTAGCAAGAAACATATCCTCTATAAGCTCAGCCTGCTTCTTTAGATCAATAAGGTCCATGTCTCCAGCTAAGTTCATGAATGCCACCGTTTCAGATGGCTTTTGCTTGAAGATTACTGGTCTTTCAGCATTTTCGGGAAATGAGCTAATACGATCAACCGCGTTTTTGACATCAGTCATAAGCTCATCAAAATCTGCATTATACACTCCAGTAACTATTATGGATGCTACATTCTCAGAAGAAACAGACTTAATTTCATCAATTCCACTAATCCCTTTTAAGGACTCTTCAATTCGCGTAGTCACTCCCTCTTCCATCTCCTGAGGAGATGCACCATAGTAAGCCACACTTATTGAGATTCTTTTGGATGTTCTTTCTGGAAAAAAGGAAGTGTTAACACCCCAGAAGCCCGCAAGCCAGCCTATAAAAGCAAAAACCAAAAAGGCTATAAGGCTATTACCAATTATGGGGCGCTTTACAAAAGTAATTAAAAGTGCTCTCATACAACTAATTATCTTATTTCAACCTCCATCCCTTCTACTGCATTAAGCAGACTTTCCATTACGACCATAACCTCAGCTTTTCCGTCTGTACCAAGCAACCTAATCCATACTGTTTTAGCATCAGAGTGAACTACCTCTACATCATGCTTATGCAAAACACTCTTGTATATACAATAAACACTCTGATCAGACAAAAGAGCGACTGCTGGCAAAGCAAACACATCCTTAATTTTACTTGCCTGTATAACACCATTAACATAACTACCATCTTTGAGCTTCTGACCATCCTCAATTCTAACATACACATCTACTGATTGAGTATTAGCCTTTACTTGAGCACCTATACGGGCAACCTTACCCCTCCATTTATGCTCTGTTTTCTCATTCTTAATTTCCACACTTTGACCTATTTTAACATATTCTAGATCTTTAAGTGTAAGTGGAAAGCTAACTTCTTTCTCATCATCAGACAAAATACTCAGAACTCTACTTCCCATATTAGCCACCATGCCTTTTTCTAAAAGCACATCTAAAATATGTCCATTAAAAGGAGCCCTAATCTTATATTTCTTTAATCGCGCCTCCTCGCTCTTCAAGGCATAGTAATCAGATAAAATACCTTGCGATGCAAAAAAAGTATTTTCCTGTGTGCTGCTGATTTTAGGAAGTTCTGGCAGGTCTTTATTTAAATCAATAGCTTCAAAGTGCGCCGCCCAATCTGTATACTTATTTGAGAAATCTATTTTAATATCAGGCAATACCTGAGCCAAACGATTTAAATAATTACTAACCCTTGCCTTAAAAGCATAACTAGCCTCTTCACTGTCAATAGTTAATAAAAGTTCTCCTTTTTTAAAGGAAGACCCTGGTTTTAACACGACATCTCCATCAATTATCTTGCCGCCAACTTCAGAAACTACATCAAGCTTATGATAAGCCTCCACCTTTCCAAATGAAGAAATCGTTACTTGGGCTGAGGTATATTCCAATCGCTTAGCCAATACTTTGGGCACAACCTTTTTAGCTTCTCTACCTTTTCTTTCCTTTCTATAGTCTGCTTTATCTTGTTTTTTACCCTTTCCTTTTGGCCTTTCTCCTGAGCAAGAAAATGCAAGAAAAAGGAACAAGCTCAAACACAAAACTATTTTCATTTCTTTAAGAGCATTGCACATAAGTATTTTCATTATCTTGTTTGGCTTCGTGAAGTTAAATATTATTCGGTTTGAGTAGTAAGAAATTAACAAAAATTAACCCTAAGATCTTAGAAAAGCCACGACTATTAAAAGCTGGCTTATCAGATTTAGTCAATGGTATCTATCAAGCAGACAGGAGTATTATGGGCCAAGCACTGAGCTTATTTGAAAGCAACAAAGCTGAAGATATAAAGATGAGCAGAGCTCTAATTGAATCCTTTGATAAAAACAAACAGGCAAAAAGAATAGCAATAACTGGTGTCCCCGGTGTTGGCAAAAGCACTTTTATAGAAGCTTTAGGCGAAAAACTTTGTGGGGAAGGACATAAAGTAGCTGTACTAGCTATTGACCCAAGCAGCCAAAAAACAGGAGGCGCTATTTTAGGCGATAAAACGCGAATGGAAAAGCTCTCAAGAAATCCAAATGCATTTATTCGACCGAGCTCAGCTGGAAGTGTTCTAGGTGGTATTGCTAAGAACACTTATCAGTCAATACTCCTCTGCGAGGCTGCTGGCTTTGATATTATCTTAATTGAAACTGTTGGTGTTGGTCAGTCTGAAACTATTGTTCAGCACATGGCAGACTTTTTTTTATTACTAATGCTAGCTGGAGCCGGAGATGAACTACAAGGAATCAAAAGAGGAATCATGGAACTTGCCGATTTTGTTTTTATTAATAAGGCTGAAGAACATAATTTAGCAAAAGCAAAAGAAGCTATGCGCCAATACAGACAAGCACTACATTTATTTCAAGCAAAAGAGTCAGGATGGAATGTGAAAGTTGAAGTTGGTTCAGCTTTAGAAAGCACAGGCTTAAACCTTGTTTGGAGTGGGATAAAAGATTTTTATAAAATAACTGAGAAAAACAGCTATCTAAGTAAATATCGAGAAAGTCAATCCATTGCACTTTTTGAATATTTTTTACAAGAAAACATTCTACATGACCTACAAAATGACAAAGGCTTTCAAACTAAAAAAGCAAAAAGCAAAAAGGGCATAATAAGTGGCAACAAAAGTCCTTTTGATGAGGCAAAAGACCTTAGTCAACTATGGATCAAAAAGACTTAATCCACTACAACTATTATATAAAATATCTTTACTTTTATCACTTCTTTTTTTCTAAAGAAAAACAATAATTAAGCAATTATAAAATTGGGCTTTTTACAAAACAAAACCATTGTAATAACTTCGAATGAACCATGGGGTGACATATGGTACACTAAGCACAATTATGCTGCAGAATTATCAAAGAAAAATAAAGTTTACTTCGTCAATCCTCCTAATAGCTGGAAAATTGGCATTCGCCAAGGCTATGGAATTAAGGAAAACATTATAACGGACAATCTTAGCGTGCTTAGTTATAACAATTACCTGCCTTTAATAAACACTCTTAAGGGTGGAACAAACGACCCAATTTACTTTAATAAAATCAATGATTGGTTAATAAGCAAATCGCTTAATCGGCATCTTAAGAAGAATGGGCATAAAAGCTTCTACCTTTGGTCTTTTGACCCTCAAAGGATTTATAGTCCAAATCAACTAAATACTGATTTTAGTCTTTTTCATTGTGCAGACCATCAGTGGGTAAACACCTTTGGCACACACCGATTATGCAATCAAGGCAACGCTTTATTTTTAACATCAAAGCATCTATTCCACGAATACGACATCTTTGACCTGCCAAAGCACCATGTACCGCATGGCATCTCTTCAGACCAGTTTGATGTATCTCTAGAGGACGCCATGCAAGTAGAAATCCCTGTTAATGACTTTGGCTTATTTATTGGCGTTATTGATGGTAGAGTTGATTATGCATTATTAGAAAAAGCCCTCATTAAGTTTCCTAATCAAAACTTTGTCTTTGTAGGCCCTTTAAAAGAGAATCACATATTCGAAGAATCCTTTCAATTGTTCGAAAAGCTCTTTAAAGAAAAACCCTATAAAAACTTAATACATCTTGGTCCAAAACATTTTAAAAGCTTACGCTATTATATTCGAAGAGCCAAGTTTTGCATTTCCTTTATGGACCCAAAATGGCCAGGCAACACCATAGGACACCACAAGACACTTGTTTATTTAGCTCAAGGCAAAGCTGTATTTCAATATTTGTTTAAAGATTATATAGGCTGTGAAGACTTTATTTATATGTCTACAAAGCATGAAGACAGTCTTAATCAACTGGATATTTTTTTGAAAGAAGGGGAGGTAGAGAAATTACATCAGAAGCGTATTGAATATGCATCAAAAAGCAGATTTGATAATCTTATCAATAGTATTGAGAAATACCTTGAAACAACTTTCCCCGATTTAAAAGGAACGAAATGATTAGTATAGTAATTCCAGCATATAATGCTGAACCCTATTTAGAGGAGACTGTCAATTCTGTTTTAGAACAGACTCTTGAAGATTGGGAAATTATAATTATTAATGATGGCTCTAAAGACAATACATTAGAGCTTTGCGAAAAACTAAGCAAACAAGACTCTCGTATACATTTCTTTAGTCAAGCTAATCAGGGTGTGTCATTAGCAAGAAATCATGGCATCTCGAAAACAAAAGGAGAATACATTGCCTTTCTAGATGCTGATGACACTTGGCTAAAAGACAACTTAGAGATAAAACACAATTACCTAGAAGCAAACAAGGACATTGATTGGGTTTACAGTGATATGTATCACGCAGATAATGAATTAAATATTATAGAAGAAGCTCCAAAAGGTTGTGGCGGAAACATACTTGACAAAATACTTCTTTGGGAAGGTGAAGTTGTACCAGGACCTTGTAGTAATCTTTTGATAAGAAAAAAGTGTATTGACTCTGGCTGCATGTATGACCCAGAGTTTTCTACTGCAGCTGATCAAGACTTTTGTATTCAATTAGCCGCTAAGCATCAAGGAGCTTATATTGATAAAGTTCTATGGAAGTATAGATACATTGCAAGCAGTATGAGTCGCAATGTAATGGTTATGGAAAAAGACCATATTGGCGTTTTTAAAAAAGCCGAAAGAAATAAGCTCTATAAAAACAATGCATTCAAAAGAGAGTGTTTCTCCAATTTATACATGATTCTTGCCGGTAGTTGGTGGGTTAATGGAGGAAATAAATTAAGAGGCATATATTTCATTGGAAAGAGCCTACTAACTTATCCTTCAAATATTAAAAAGCTACTTTCAAAACGCATTTAGATTATTAAGTATTCCAAATACGCCAAGAAGCTTCTGCCTGAGCTTTCAACATCTCCAAACCATTAGATACTTTTGCTCCCTGCTCAGCAGACAAACGCATAAAGGCTGTTTCTTCTGGGTTATAAATCAAATCAAAACACAAATGCCCATTACTTAAATATTCATATGGGAAATTTGGAAAGAAGTCTACATCTGGAAACATCCCTAAAGGTGTTGTGTTTATAATAATCGTATTTTCAGAAACAATTTCTTTTGTGATTGCATCATAGTTTAAATCCCCATCTTTCGACCTGGAAACAACTTTATAATCTATGCCTAAACTTTCTAAACCAGCTTTAACCGCCATAGCACTCCCACCATTGCCCAAAATAAGTGCAGACTCATGATATACTGGCAATAATGGTCTAATAGCTTCTACAAAGCCTTCTATATCCGTATTGTAGCCAACCAGCTCTGCATTCTCAATCTTAATTGTATTCACTGCACCAATTTTTTCAGCCAAAGGATCTATTCTATTTAAGTATGGCAAAATCTGTTTCTTATAAGGCACCGTTACATTAAGTCCACAAAGCTCAACCTCCCTCACCACTAAAAATGGAAAATAACTCACATCCTCTAAAGGGAAAGCCTGATAACTAGCATCTTCTATTCCCTCCCTCTTGAATTTTTCTTCAAAATATGCCGGAGAAAAACTATGTCCTAATGGATAACCAATTAAACCAAAACTACGCATTATACTTGTTCTTCTTTTTCATTTTCAGCCATTTTCTCAATACCCCATACAGAAATAACACCTACAACTATCATAAGCACCGAAAGCCCCAACTCCCAATTAAGCTCCGAGGGCAAAAACCAGTTATATCCTTTAATAACTTTTTTAGTCTTTTCACCGATGTGAAGCGTCTCCTCTATAGCTGTTTTCCATGGCCATATGATAAGTAATGAGCCCAATATAAAACCACTTAAAGAGGAAATAGTAATATCCTTATACTTTGAAAAAAGCCAATTTAAAATATGAGAAAAGGCTAATAAACCTACCCCACAACCCAAAGCAAAAGGTAGTATGATTCCTAAATCTATTTTAGTCAATCCACTCAAGACTAAAACATAATTCCCCATTATGAGCAGAATAAATGACCCTGACAGACCAGGAAGAATCATACTGCAAATAGCAACTATACCACAAATAAACACATACCAAAAGCTATCATTTTCTTGGGCAGGGTTAATAAATGAAATAGTTACAGCTAAAGCCGTACCTAGAACTCCAGCCAACACCGGCCCGAAAGACCATTTCTGAACAGCTTTACCAACAAAGGGAACAGAAGCTAATATCAAACCAAAAAAGTAAGCGAAGGTTGGAATAGAATGAAACTCAATACAATACTCAAGAAGCTTTGCAAGACTTATAATACTCAGACCCACTCCAATAAATACAGCAGCCAATAAACTTCCATTAATACGACTCCATAAGGCTGAAAAATCTCGAGCCATTAATAACTTAAGTGCCTTTATGTCCATGTTTTTAAGACCACCTATAAGTCCTTCATAAATACCAGTAACAAACGCCATAGTTCCACCAGACACTCCTGGGATAACATTTGCCGCTCCCATAAGGAATCCTTTTATAATATTTAAAACAAACGCTTTATTCATATTTAATCTTTTTCAAGTTCAATGACTAAATTATATTGGCCTACAAAATCATTACTTTTTTGGGGGCTTATATTTTTTAAAATTATCTTTTCCTCTACGACCATATAGGCCTTTTTGCATATTCTTTTTTGACTTATCTTTTTTTCTTTTTCGCTTTTTGAATTTTGGTGGAGCTCCATCTTCGCCTGACTGCGTATTTTGCTGATCAGCAGCAAAATTATCATAAGCAGGACATGAGGCTTTTTTGTTACAAGACGAACAGCTTGAGAACCACAACAACAGAACTAACCCAAAACAATAATACTTGATCAAGGCTTTAGCTTTGGATTTTGCTTATGCCGTAAAGCATCTCTCTTGGTTTTTTTTTCTAGATTTTTTTTCAATGCATTTGTTAAATCTATGCCAGTTTGATTGGCTAAACAAATCAACACAAATAACACATCTGCCATCTCATCCTCTAAGCTAACTTCCTTATCACTTTCCTTAAAAGACTGCTCCCCATATTTACGAGCCATTATACGAGCGACTTCTCCTACCTCTTCCATTAGCATAGCGGTATTAGTCAGCTCATTAAAATAACGAACGCCTTTTTCTTTAATCCAAAGATCTACTATAGCTTGGGCTTCCTCTATTTTCATTTTATATAACGCCTAAGTTTTTACCCACTTTCTCAAAGGCTGCAATAGCCCTATCTAAATGTTCTTTTTCATGAGCCGCTGATAACTGAACCCTTATCCTCGCTTCTCCTTTGGGGACCACAGGGTAAAAGAAACCAATAACATATATACCTTCTTGTAAAAGTTGATTTGCAAAATCCTGGGACAACTTTGCATCATAAAGCATAATAGGCACAATGGCTGAATCACCTTCCTTAATATCAAAGCCTAACTTAGACACCCCTGATCTGAAATAATCAACATTATTCATAAGCTTATCACGAAGTTCCGTAGTCTCGCTCAACATATCAAAAACCACATTAGATGATGCCACAATATTTGGTGCCAATGAATTCGAAAATAAATATGGCCTAGAGCGCTGACGCAACATATCAACGATTTCTTGCCTAGCACAAGTAAAACCGCCCATAGCTCCACCAAGAGCCTTACCCAGAGTTCCTGTTATAATATCCACACGCCCCATTACATCACAATATTCCATTGCACCACGCCCTTTAGTTCCAATAAAACCCATTGAGTGACATTCATCCACCATTACAAGAGCATCATATTTGTCAGCTAAGTCACATATTGTATCAAGCTTAGCAATATCACCATCCATCGAAAAAACACCATCAGTAACAATGATTCTGAATCGTTGTTCTTGTGCCTCTATTAAGCAGTCCTCTAGTGCCCCCATATCTGAATGCGCGTAGCGATAACGCTTAGCTTTACAAAGACGAACACCATCAATAATAGACGCGTGATTTAATGCATCCGATATTATAGCATCCTCAGGACCAAGCAATGGTTCAAATACGCCACCGTTAGCATCAAAGCATGCCGCATAAAGAATCGTATCATCCAGTCCTAAAAACTTAGCTATTTTTTGCTCAAGCTCTGTATGAATATCTTGTGTGCCACATATAAAGCGCACAGATGACATTCCGTAACCATGCGTATCTAGAGCTTTCTTAGAGGCCTCTATTACTTTTGGGTGCGAAGAGAGCCCTAAATAATTATTTGCACAAAAGTTTAAAACATCGTCGCCTGACGTTAAAGATATCTCTGCATCCTGAGGACCAGCGATAATACGCTCTTGTTTATACAGACCATCGGACTGAATCTGGGCTAGTTCTTTCTGTAGAAATGATTTTATACCGTTGTACATTAAATTGGATTTAATTTAAAAATATTAGGCTTCGAAATTAATTAAATTGCCTCAATATTTTGACCACAAGGCAAAAGAATAAAACAGGTCAAACCATCATCCTATTAAGCCTTTTATTAATTTAACTAGACTTTCTAGCCTATTTCAACTAATTTC
>CAJXBJ010000065.1 GCA_913050195.1 uncultured Saprospirales bacterium | reverse complement strand
TCACCAATATAATTTGTAGGTTTATTCGACTTTATCATTTCTGATTTAGACAATATTTCAATAAGCTCAATTTCTACATCCCCCTGAACTATATGGCCATTAACATCTTTAAATGAATTTGGATTAAAATAAAACTGCATTCCTTTCTCTCCGCTAATAAATTGATATTGACTTGCATTAATAGTAAATAATTGACTCTCTTCCTTTTGAGACTCAAAAAATGACTGTATAGTTGATGTTACGGGTCCTGTAGTATTGTTTGAATAATACATAGGATCAACCGTTTCTGTTTTTTTACAGCTAATTAAGCCTAGAACAACTAGACCTGTTAATAAGATGGACATTAAATTAATCGATTTCATAATTGACAAGTTTTTTTGTTTAACATTATTGTTTTTTGATGATTACTAAATTGAAATAATTATGAAATTCGTAAAACAACAAGTTCAACACCATTCCGAAAAAAAATAGTGCTTTTTCAGCTATTTAAGTATGTTTTAACAATAATTAATTAGATACACTTCATTGATTTGTAATTATTTATGTGTTTTTTTCGAGTATTCAAATTCCAAGTATTAAAGTGTATTTTAAGGTCATGTTTTTAATAATTTTTATCATTTTTTGGACTACTATGATTATGGAATCACTATAAATATGTTAAAATTAAAGACCGTATTTAACTGATTAATAGTTCAGATGATTTTGTATCTTTTCACCAATTATGTCACATATTGATAAAGAAAGCATTTCCATTGTATGGCTGAGGAGAGATCTTCGAATTAATGATAATATGGCTCTTAATAAGGCTATTCAAAGTGGCCATAAAGTGGCTATACTTTTTATTTTTGATGACGATATTATTGATCACTTAGAAAAGGATGACCCAAGAATAAGCTTTATTTATAAACAATTAAGACTGATAAATGCCTCTCTCAACGCCAATAATAGCTCTTTAATTTGTAAAAAAGGTAAGCCATTAGAAATATGGAAGGGGCTTTTAAATGAATATAATATAGTCTCTGCTTTTGTGAATAGGGATTATGAGCCTTATGCTATAAAACGCGACAAAGAAATCTTCGGATTGCTAAAGTCGAATGGAATATCACTTATTGGAACTAAAGACCAAGTTGTCTTTGAGAAATTGGAAATAGCTAAAAATGATGGCAAAGCATATACGGTCTATACACCCTATAAAAACAAATGGTTGAGTATATATAAAGGGGTTCAATTATATACTGAACCTTTGACTAAGCAAAATTTAATTCAAAGGCAAAAAACGCTTCCTGAATTAAAGGAAATTGGTTTCTTCGAGTCTTCAATTAAAGTTCCTAACTATAATTTAAGTAAAGTTGATAATTATAGTCAATATAGAGATTACCCTGCATTAGAGCACACATCTAGGCTGAGTGTGTATTTAAGATTTGGAACTGTGAGCATACGTGAAATCATTAAGTCAATCGAAGGTAAAAGTGAACATTTTCTCAACGAGCTAATATGGAGAGAATTTTATATGCAAATACTGTATAATTTCCCTTATGTTGTTACTGAAAACTTTAGAGCAAAGTATAATCATATCCCTTGGCGCAATAATGATAAAGACTTTGATAAATGGTGTAAAGGTTTAACAGGCTATCCGATTGTAGATGCTGGAATGCGCGAGCTAAACAAAACAGGCTTTATGCATAATAGAGTACGTATGATAACGGCTAGTTTCCTTTGCAAACATCTACTGATTGATTGGCGTTGGGGTGAAGCCTATTTTGCAAGTAAATTATTGGATTATGAGCTAGCTTCCAATAATGGTGGTTGGCAATGGGCCTCGGGTACTGGTTGCGATGCAGCACCATATTTTAGAGTGTTCAATCCAACTACTCAACAAGAAAAGTTTGATAAAAAAGGTGATTATATTAAAAAGTGGATTCCAGAATTAAATTCTTCAGATTATCCATCACCTATGGTTGATCATAAATTTGCTAGAAAAAGAGCTATTGAAACATACAAAAAAGCACTAGAAACAGTATAACCTAAATAAAGGATAAACTTAAACAATATCAGAGCTTCTGAAATTGAAAAGCTGGGGATCCCTTAAGCCCATTGGGATCATAAAAATCTGTAAAATTGATTTTGTAATAGTTTTCCTCGTGATCTCTTAATATATATGATCTATTTGGAATAATAGAATACTTTCCTGTATTAAAGTCATAGAATTTCCAATCAAAGCCTATTTCATCAATACTATACGAATATTCATAATCCAAAACATCTTCGTAAGTAATGCTTAAGAATTCATTAAGTGTATCAACAAAAACACTAACATCATTTCTATTTATTAAAACACCTGAAACTAAATAAGGTGTAAATGGATTATAGAATAAATGAGTATATTGAGTAAATAGCAAATCCCAACTTTGATTATTTGGCTCAATATTAACAACCTCGTAATTATTTAATGAGAAGCAAGTAAAATTAGTAACCAGGTTTTTATGTATTACTAGCATAGTATCATTTTCTCCATCTATATCAGCTATACTTATTGTATAAGTGGAATCGGAATAAGCATTAAATATGATTTTTTTGTATCCTGTATGAGTACCACTTGGAGAATATCCCCTATTAATAATATATACTAAACCAGTATTTCTATAATCACCTACAGCTGTACTATCAAGATTTCCAGATGGAACATCATAAGACCAATTAATATCATCTACATTTATTGAAGTATTAAAATCCATAGACTGCGAATTATATGCAGCTGCAGCCCTAGAAGAATTTAAAATAATGTGCCATCCCTCCTCTTTGGACTCAAAGCCAATGTCCCAATCTGTTTTATGATTTTCACTTATTACTGAGTTAGAACTTAGATCAAAAAATACCTGATTCCTGTAATCACTTTCCATATTAACCTGCGCGCTCATCACATCTCCTGGCTCATGAGGAATAATCGGAATCTCTTCTCTTTCACAGGAGATGGACATAGAGATTAGAATAAAACAAAGGCTAAATTCTACAAAAAATCGCATCACCAGTCAAAGTTTAACTTTAGAGAAATAAAATATGTTCTCCCCCAACTTACTGGCATAGTACTTGAATTTTCTGAATGCACATTTGAAACTGACCCAGCAGATAATATATTCTGAACATTAAGTATGTTCTTTGCTCCCATTGAAATATTTATTTTATTCTTCCATAATAAACGCTGTAGTGTTATATCTAGCATATGATAGTCATCCACCTTGCCTTCTGACAAATCACCATTTTCATTGATTGTAACTATCGGCATCTCACCAGTGTATTTATAATAAATATTAAAACGGGTATCGACTTTATCAATAGTATAATTTAAACGGGCATTTAACTCTGAAGAGTAAACAAAATTATATGATGAAACAGAAGCTATTTCATTTTTTCTTCCAATATATGAGTAACCGCAAGCCATCTTTAAATTCTCTCTTGAAATTTCATTACTAGCTCTAACTCCAAAAGACTCATACTTGCCCACGTTAATATAGGAATATTGAGTAGTGTTATCCACTTGGGCTAAAGATATCATATCATATAAACCAATATAAAAAGCCCCAAACTTTAATTGATTCATATACTTATCCTCAATTCTCTGAATTTTAAAATCAAAATTAAAATTGTCTGATTGTTCAGACTTCAATTGTTCATTACCAACAATATTATGATTAACATCTACAAACTCAAAATACAGCTCCTTTAATGTAGGCGCCCTAAAACCTCTCGCATATGACAATCTTAAGTCCGAGGACCAATTACTTAGATCCAAGGGGAAGCTATATTTTAAATTAATTGATGGCACAACTGGAGACTTATAAACTGTATTATAAGAATATCTAATTCCTGGCCTTAGTAAGAAATTCTTAATAAAATTCAATTCAGAACTAGCAAAAACAGCATAATCCCCTTGGGTTTTAAAGCCACTTTCAATTCGCTTACCAAAAGCATTTTCCTGCCTAATATCATATCCTATTTCATAAGCAAAATTTAAAGAATCGATAGACGAACTAAACACACCTCTACTCATCCACATATTAAACTTAGTTGTATCCTGGTCAGAATCACTTTTTGAAAGCTCCATCTGTAAATTTGTAAGATCCTTTAAGTATGTATTCTTGATTCTTCTAAAATCATTATAAGCAATTATAACATTTAGTTTTTGATCCTTTTTCACACTAGTTTGAAGGTCAACGCCAAAATCATTTCGCCAAGTATAATAAAAATCATCAAATGCATTCTCAAAATAAGGAAGTCTAGGATAGCCTCTATTTGTTATCTTTTCAGAGAAATGCTCCCCGAAAATTTTCAAATCAAGGTTATCCAAATTTTTATCATATATAAACTTAGAGAAGAATTGTTCCTTTGGTTTCCATTGCTTGAATCTATTAGAATCTGCTAACATGGGTTTTGGAAGTATTGTGAAATTATCTGATGAAGACCATCCATCAAAGAAATTCCTTCCTCCAGATAAATTAAAACTGTTTTTGTTTTTTACTATACCTGCACCAAAATTAATATTGTATTGTCCAACTGATTCATAATAGGAATTTAAAAAAGAATGATTGCCCTTATTTTTTTTTGATATAAGATTAATTGTACCTGCTAATGCATCAGTACCATAATTTACAGACAAAGGACCTTCAACTACTTCAATTCTTTCTATATCATCAAGGTTTATCTGACTTAAATCAATATTTCCATTGAGCCTACCAATAATAGGCACCCCGTCTTTGAGAATTTTTACATTTTGGCCAGAAATTCCCTGCATACTCATACCACTTCCCAATATATTATCTTGAGATATTCGAATATTATTCTCAAATTTCAATACATCTTTGAGGCTTACTGCTGCTTGTGATTCAATGGTTAACTGATCAATAACTCTTATAGAATGTACTGATTCTGAAGAATACAATGTCCTATACTGGGCAGTAACAACCATTTGATTTAAGCTCAAGTAAATCTGTTTCATTCGATATATCTTAGAATCAGAGTAAATTAACGTATCATATATCGTTTCATAACCCAAGTGCGAAATAGCCAATTGCACATTATTTTGGTTATAGTTTGGTATCTGTGCTAAACCATCTAAATCCGTTAATATTCCTTTTGGAGTACTATCACCAATAACATTATATGAAATATGTGCATAAGCAAGAGACTTACCAAAATGGTCTAAAACTTTAACCGTTTGCGCTTTAGCAGATACTACTGAAAAACATAAAAGCAATAAACAAGTATGCCTTAATTGATTAATCACGCTCTAAGGCTAACTTATAATAATCCCAAGAGGATTTATTTAAACATAGACTAATTATAAGCACAATAGTTAGCAAAGGAAATTGAGCCCAATTAAATTCAGCCGAATTAATCTCTTTAAGCAAATGAGTCAAATGATAAAAAGAATAAATAATGCTCACTACAAACATAGCCAACCTAAACTTTGAATTATTTATATACAGCAAAAGAAGAATAAAAATCATAGGCAAATGATAAAAAACATTCTTCAACACATATGACATCACTGAGATAGTTCCATCTGCCCCAGGCCGAACAATATCTATACCATAAAATATCTTACCTACATGATAATTAAAATGAAGAATCATACCAATGATTAGCATTAACCATTCAACTATTATAATATATAACCCTTTATTATTATTCATTCTAATATGAACTTTCTTCTTCAACTGAACTTTCTAATATAAAGGCGTTAATAATAGTATTAATTTCCTTTGTTAATTCCTTCTTATTTTTACCCTTAATATCCGATCCCAAATCAAATAGCTTTTCCCACAAAAACTTATCTTCTATCTTTTTTGCTAAATGCAAATCCTCGTTTTTAAAAAACAATGCATCCCATTGACTTCTGACGATAGTCCAATAAAATTTATTCTCATCCCACCATTTTACAGCCGCCTCACATTTTTCATCCTCTATTCTAGTATATGTATTTAGCCCCTTCTCGGCTACCAAAACACTATCTTTTTCACCCGCTCTAATTATTTTGAGATTATCCTGTTCATGAATCCAGCCGTCAGTTTTAATTTCATGCCTATTAGTCCGGCGCATTACATTGTAATCGCTACGTTTAGTATACTCTCGTCTCGGCAATGGTGCATCCGTTGTATTCTCCCAATAATGCTTACCATCTACATGAACCCAAGATGAAGACCCTTCATATCTAGGGCTATCATCAACCTGAAATACTTTTTGAGTCCATTGCCCAGCTATTTTATTTTCATCAAGATTTCTATACTTCCAAGTACGATTCTTATGAAAGGAATAAATGTCTTTATTCTCATATAACCAATCTTGACGCCAATGCTTTATTACTATAGTATCTCTAGCTACGAGGATATGTTGAAGAACTATTCGATTTTTATCCTCAGCAGCTACAAAAATCCATTCTGCTGCTGCTTCAGCTTTATATGGCTTATGTATTTGATACGATGTGTCAGTGTGGAATGTCTCAGCATATTCAAATGTTATACTATAACAACCAGACATTTCCTTTATTGCTTGAATATCTTTATTTAAAGAGTTTTGGGAGAATACAAATTCTCCCAAAACAAAAAATAAACAGAAAAAAGCATTACCTCTAATTAACCCCATCCATATTTTACTTTACAATGAACTTATCCTTCATTCGAATATCTCCATCAACCAATTCTATAATGTATAAACCTGAACTATAGTTCGTTAAATCAATTGATAAATTATTAAGCCCTAATTCATCAAATACATATTTATCAACTGCTTTACCTGAAATATCATATATTATTAAATTCGTATGATTATAATTAGAGTTATATACTACATTTAAATCTGAACTTGCTGGATTTGGATATAAGACTAAACCTTTTGACTCTTCTGCACCATAAATATTTGAAGATGATACTGAAGTTAAATTTTCTTTTAAAAATTCAATTTGCCCATTACTACTTCCTCCAAAACCTGTCATAACAACCCTCCAAATATCTCCATCTACATCAGTTACAAAATAACATGTACTTGTATCTAAATCATAAAGATATGTTGTCATATTAAAGCTCTTCCAATCATAGCCAATGATATTAATGGATGTTTCAAAAGTATGTGCACTATGATTTGAATAAACACTTGGATTACTAACGCCACTAGCTTCTGCCACTAAAACAGTAGCATTTGATAATACTCCAGTAACACCATAAGGCATACCCGGCATTACTTCACTAACATATTTAGTAAAAACTAAATCCCAAGTTGCATTATCTGGTTCTCTATCAATAACTGTATCATTAGTTAACGAATAATACGCAAAGTTTTTTCCAGAAAAACTTGCCTTAACAACACTAGCATTTACTTCCGAGCTACCATCAAGATTTGCATATTTGAAGTTATAAACCCCACCAGCAAGATTTTGAATCCATATCTTCTTATAATCTCCATTACTTAATTTAATAATATAAAGCGAATCCCCTGTTACATGATGAGTAATCATACTATAATTACCCCATCCTTGATCATACATGCCATCAGCAGTCCTATTGAAGGCACCTGCAGACCAACTTGCATCGTCATTGTAATATTTCGGCCAAGAAGATAATCCACTTGAATCTAATGACGCCCAATCTGAAGTATCTCCTGCTGCATACATAAACAACTCAGTTCCTAAGGCAGCATTAATTCTTATAGAAGAAGTATAACCAGTAGCTTCAAAAGCTATATCCCAATCTCCTGCTGCTACATTTGAAACCTCTCCCGATGACAAACTGTAATAGCTCTGGTTAGCATAGCTTGGACCAAGAATTACAGAATCACTTACTGACTGGCCAGAAAGCACAGATCCAAAAAAAGTCATTCCAATTAAAAATGTAAATATCCTCATAGCATAATAGATTTTTTTATTAAAAATTTGATAGCGCAAATGTCTTTCAAATAAGAATTTATATCAATACCCTAAATCTAGTATTTATAAATATAGGAACTCTGTTATTTACTTTTTGAAAACTTTATAGGTTAATCTTTTTTCTTTATAACTAGTTTGATGAATAGATTGAATTATTTGAATACAAATAAAAAATAAAAAAGCCGAGCATCATTAAGATACTCGGCTTTCTTAAATTAAACAGAGTTAGCTTAGCTCTCTTCTTTCACTGGTTTAGGCAATAACACCTTATGCGAAAGTTTAAACTTACCAGATCTTTGATCAACACCAATCAATTTAACCTTGATATTTTGATCTTGTTTTAATACATCTTCTACCTTTTCAACACGTTCCCATGCTAATTCAGAGATATGTACCAAACCTTGTTTCCCAGGTAAGAATTCAACAAAGGCTCCATAAGGCATGATAGATTTTACTACAGAGTCATACACGTCACCAACTTCTGGAACCGCAACAATACCCTTAATCATACCAATTGCTTTATCTAAGTCTTCTTTATTACTAGACATCACAGTAACAATACCTTCATTTTCAACTTCTTCAACTGTTATATCAGTATTTGTAGTTGCTTGCATTTCTTGTATTACCTTACCTCCTGGGCCAATAACTGCTCCAATAAACTCTTTTGCAATTTTAACCACTTCCATTCTAGGAACATAAGGCTTCAATTCTGTTCTTGGAGCCTCAATACAACCATACATGGCATCAAGTAAAGATAGTCTAGCATCTTTAGCTTGTTGCAAAGCTTTCTTTAATAAATCATTTGAAAGACCTTCAATCTTCATATCCATTTGACAAGCACAGATACCATTTCTTGTACCAGTAACTTTAAAGTCCATGTCTCCTAGATGATCTTCATCTCCTAGAATATCAGTTAGAATAGCTGTATTTCCTGATTCAGGGTCTGAAATCATACCCATTGCAATACCAGAAACATGATTAGGTATTTTAACACCTGCATCCATTAAGGCCATTGATCCGGCACAAACAGTAGCCATAGACGAAGAACCATTTGATTCCAATATATCTGAAACAACTCTTACTGTATAAGGATTAATTTCTTTACCAGGAATTACTTGCTTCAAAGACCTTTCAGCTAAATTGCCATGTCCTACCTCTCTTCGGCTTGGTCCTCTATTTGGTTTAGTTTCCCCAGTACAAAAAGCAGGGAAATTATAATGCAAATAAAAGTCTTTAAATGCCTTTTCATTTACAGTATCAATCATTTTTTCATCCATCTTATTACCAAAGGTAGCAGTGGTTAATGATTGAGTCTCTCCTCTAGTGAATAAAGCTGAACCATGTGCTCTTGGTAAGAAATCAACTTCTAAATGCAATGGACGAATTTGTGTTAATTCTCGACCATCCAAACGCTTACGGGTATCCAAAATCATGTTTCGAATAACCTTCTTTTCTGTACTAGCGAAAAACTCAGAAATTTCTTTAGCATGCTCATCAGCCTCTTCTTCAGACAGTGTAGCAATGAAATCATTTTTTATAGCTTTAAATTGTTCTTTTCTTTCAGACTTACCCAAAGCAGAACTAGCAACCTTTAAAACTCTTTCTGATGCAAAAGCTTCAACTTTAGCTTTTAATTCTTCATTTACTTCAGGCGCTACAAAGCTTCTTTTTTCAGTAGCTCCAAAAAGCTCAGCTAACTCTTCTTGAGCCTTGATTTGAATCTTAATTGCAGCATGACCAAATTCAATAGCTGCAACTAATTCTTCCTCGCTACACTCTTTCATTTCACCTTCTACCATGCAAACATCAGCAGCAGTTGCTCCAACGATAATATCTAAGTCTGCATTCTCCAATTGAGAAAAGGTTGGGTTACATATAAAGTTTCCATCTACTCTAGCTACACGAACTTCAGAAATTGGTCCATTGAAAGGTATATCTGAAACACTTATTGCAGTTGATGCTGCTAAACACGCTAAAGCGTCTGGAATCTGTTCATTATCAGAAGAGATAAGTGATATCATAATTTGTGTATCAAACATGTAGCCATCTGGAAATAATGGACGTATTGCTCTGTCAACCAAACGACAAGTCAATATTTCATGATCCCCTAAACGACCTTCACGTTTTAAAAATCCTCCTGGAATACGTCCAGATGAAGAATATTTCTCTTGATATTCTACTGTTAAAGGGAAAAAGTCTTGACCCTCTTTTGCTTCCTTACTAGAGACAACTGTAGCCATTAGCACAGTATCTCCTAATTTTACTAAAGCACTTCCATGTGCTTGACGGGCCAATTTACCCGTTTCTAATGTGATTTCTCTACCATCACCTAAGTCAAAGGTTTTGGTTGTTGCTTTTAAATTTAAAGACATAATAATCTATTGTTAAATAATATATTCCAAATAAAAATTTGGGCGGGAAATAAAAAAGTCCCCTTTATTGGAGACTCTTTTAATTTATTTTCTAAGACCTAAGTCCTTGATTAAAGAACGGTAGGTAGTAATATCTTTGTTCGACAAATATTTTAAAAATCTCTTTCTTCTAGATACTAAATTAGTAAGAGACCTTAAGCTATGTTTATCTTTTTTGTACTGTTGTAGATGGCTTGTAATATGCTTAATTCTGTGCGTTAATACTGCCACCTGAGCCTCAATCGAACCTGTATTTTCTTCAGATCCTCCATACTTTTTGTATAACTCTCTTTTCTTTTCGGCTGTCAATTGCATTTTTTTATTTCACTTTAATTTCGGCACAAAAATACAACATTTTCCCATATATGGAGAGAAATAGCAGAATTTATTATTAATTATTTATTAAATCAATAATATCGATAAGCTTGGACTTTAAGTTTTTTCTATTCACAATGAAATCTAAAAAACCATGCTCTAGCAAAAATTCTGATGACTGAAACCCCTCTGGCAAATCCCTTTTTATCGTTTCTTTAATAACTCGTGGACCAGCAAAACCAATTAAAGCTTCAGGCTCAGCTATATTAAAGTCTCCAAGCATAGCATAAGATGCTGTTACACCACCCGTTGTTGGATCTGTCATTAAAGATATATATGGCAATCCTGCCTTAGATAGAAGATTAAGTTTAGCCGATGTCTTAGCCATCTGCATTAAAGAAAATGCAGACTCCATCATACGAGCACCACCTGATTTAGAAATCATTAAAAAAGGAACCTTCTTCTCTATTGCTGTATCAATTGATCTAGCAATTTTCTCTCCAACCACTGACCCCATAGATCCTCCAATAAAAGTAAATTCCATACAGGCCACTACTAAATTATAATCTCCAATTTTCCCGTATGCAGATCGTATAGCATCTTCAAGGTTAGTTTTCTTTTTAGCTTTTGTCAGTCGTTCACTATATTTAACCTGATCCTCAAATTCTAAGAAGTCCTTCGCATATAAACCTGAATGAATTTCTTCAAAGTCATCAAATAT
>CAJXBJ010000064.1 GCA_913050195.1 uncultured Saprospirales bacterium | reverse complement strand
CCCATACTATTTAGCATCTTACATAGCTGTTGTAGGTATGGTTCACAAGCGGCATTAAAAATGGTTGTTTTCCCCTTTGCCATACTTGCAGCCATAATTATATTGGCGGTGCCTGTAACAGAAGCTTCATCTAGAAGCATATAGTTTCCTGTTAATCGCTCACAGCTTACCTTGTAAAAATAATTTTTGTCATCATAATCAAACTTAGCACCCAAGTTTATAAATCCCTGAAAGTGCGTGTCCATACGTCGACGACCAATTTTATCACCACCAGGCTTGGGTATATATCCAAGGCCAAAGCGTGTCAATAAAGGTCCAACAATCATTATTGAACCTCGAATGCTGTGGGCTTTTTTAATGAAAGCTTCACTTTGTAGATAATTTAAATCTATGTTATCCGCTTGAAAACGAAAAGTCCCTTTATCTAAACTGTTTACCTTCACACCTAATTCTTTCAGAAGCCCAATAAGAATATTTACATCTCTTATGTTAGGTATATTCTTAATGACTACCTCATCCTTTGTAAGTAAAACAGCACATAGGATTTGTAAAGCTTCATTTTTTGCTCCTTGAGGAGTTAGAGAGCCACTTAATTTATTTCCTCCATTTATTTCAAAAGCATCCATTAACGATGATTGTTTCGGCGTTTATGATTGGATTTTCTATAATTTTTTTTCGGTGGGTGAGTAGTTATATTTACGAGAGTTTTAATTTTTTGATCTCGGTCCATTTTAATCTGTCCTTCCGACAGTTTCTCCAAGTCATTCATGATTTCTTCATCCGTAACATTTCCTTTGCTCCACAACTGATGGGCTAACTTCATGTATGAGGCTATGGCTTGAACATACTTTTCACGTTCAGAGTTATCCTTAATCTCTAACGTTGAATTGAGCATTTTTTCAATATTTTTTCCATAGTGCCTAAATTTGATTTTAGTTTTTGGATAACTTAATTCTTCAATATCAGGCTTAGCCCCTTTTTCAATTTTGACTGTAAAGGGAACTTTTAAGTTAACTTCATAATCACAAAGAAAATGAAGGTCATTCCATAGTTTTTGCCTAAATTCTTCATTGTGTTTTAGCTGAGGATTACTTTGCGCCATAATTTCAATAATGACTTCTGCATATTGCATACGCTTATCTAAATCTTTTACTGTTTTTAAATGTTCGCAAAGTATCTGAATATTACGTCCATATTCTCCCATTTTTACGGGCTCTAAATCTTTATTGTACTCCATGTAAGTTTATTAATGAATTACCTTATATTAGGTGTATTATGTAAATCTACAACTCTCTTTCAATTTATCATAGCTTAAAAAAAGAAAAGGATTGTAAGCACCTGGCCTACAACCCTTTTCACCAACGGTCATGAAATTCTTTATCGCAAAAGGTGAATTTTCTTTTTAAATGACTCTTGATTGCCGCTGCAGAACGTCACACTGCCAACTAACAAAAAGCCTTCACTATCTTGCGTTTTACCTTTATAAAGGCCATCCCACTTATCCTCTAAGTTGTTGCCTTCAAATATTTGATTACCCCAGCGATTGTATATGTTAAAATTAATTTCACATACATCTTCACCGCTTAAATAGAACATGTCATTATTATTATCACCATTTGGAGTAAAAGCATCGGGTATATATAGTTTAGGGATTTCTTTTACTTCTATGTGAACTGAATCCGTGATAATGCATCCATTTTCATCCTTTGTTTTGATATAGTAATACTGAGATGTATCTGGAGAAGCGGAGGTTTCATTGCTATATGGGCTCCCTAGGTTATTTTTAGGGGTCCATTCATAAGTGCTTTGTCCTCCATATGCAGCAATATTTACTTGTTCTCCTGGATAAATAACTTCATCTCCACTTGTTGTTAGTGTAGATTCATTAGGGCTATGTATATAAACACTACTGCTAAAAGTATCTGTACATCCATTACTTGCATACGCAACTAGTTTAATATTTAAGTTCCGTTCTGTTTCTATTTGTAGGTTAAGGCTATCTCCTGAATAGTTTTGGTTGTCAATTAGCCATTCAATGTTTTGTGCGTTTGGGCTGGAGTTAGATAGGAATACAAGTGTGTCATTGGTGCATAATCCATCCAATGTAAAATTAGCGGCTGGCTTTTCTAAAATATTCACTTCAATATTATCTGTAACTGTACATGCCCCACTGTCAACTTGTAGTTGATAATTACCTGATGTGTTAACCACAATGTTTGGAGCAGTTTCATTTGTTGACCACAAATATGTAGCGTTTGTAATGTTGCTATTTAAGCTTATTGGACCACCACAAACACTAGTGTCACTTCCTAAGTTGAGTAAAGGCTTAGGATCAACATTTATATTTTGGTAGGTTGTGTCCTTACAGTTATTGGTTGAGGTTACAATTAGTCTTATCTGATAATTTCCAGCTTGATTATATGTGATTGAAGGGTTTAGATTAGTGCTGTTAGAGCCATTTCCAAAGTTCCAATTATTATAAAAAATACTTCCTGAAGAGTTATTCAATAGCTGTAATGTCTCTCCTTCACATACATCATGAGCCTGAATTTTAGCCTCAGGTTTAGCTTTTAGTTTTAATTGGAAAGAATCCTTAGTTATGCAGTTGTTGTTAGTTACCGTGACTGAATAAAACCCAGACTGTGTAAATGTAGTGTTTGCGTTCTGGCTTCCATTATTCCAACTTATATTATAGCCTTGAGGTAAGCTTAGATTTACTTGATATTGTGTGTCACAGACTTGTATAGATGAAGGCAGGTTAAGTTGAATTTTGGGCTGTACATTAAATACTTTAGTGACTGAGTCAGAACAACCGAGATTATTTTCAACAACCAGTTTAACTTCTTTTGGGCCAGAAGTTGTGAATAGCTTTTGTATAGTTTGGTTTGAAGTTAAAGCTTGCGTGCCATTGATATACCACTTTCTATTTAGGTTTATCCCACTTGAAGTATCTATGAATACTGTACTCTGTCCTTCACAAGCTTGGTCAATTATAAAGCCTACAGATGGAAAAGGTTCAAGGTCAATATATATACTGTCCTTTGTACTGCAATTACCAAAAGAAGCTTGTAGTATTATATTACTACTATGAGTCACCTGGAAGCCCGATGCCGTCGAACTATCATTGAGCCAAAGCAAATCCGCATTAGAGCTTTGGGCTTGGAGAAAAAAGGAATTACCACAAATGGAGGTATCGGGCCCCAGATTGACGTCAAGGTCAATGACTTCTACTTTCTTTTGAATAGAGTCAATACATTGTTCTAAGCTGTCACTTATTATTAATTTGATATCATGATATCCTGCTTGATTAAATAGATATTTAGGATTATGGTCATTTAAATAAATGCTATCATTTATTTTCCATAAAATTTGGTCATATACTGATGAAAGATTATTAAATGAAACACTGTCTCCAAGGCATACATCATCCGCTACAAAGTTTGGAATCATGCTTGGTAAAACTGTAATTTGCTTGCTTATATTTTCCACACAGCCATTTGGACTGGTAAATTGAACATTTATTGTTTTAGTACCTGCTGTGCTATATATATGAGTCGGATTAAGATTATGGCTATTATAGCCATCTCCAAAGTCCCAAAAGACACTTTGTGGGGTATATGCTGAACTTATAACATTGCCATAACAGTCTTTTGTTTGTGAAAAATTAAAGTTTAAAGCTGTATTGGTACAAATGGTTTCACTTTCTAAGTCAATACCTGCTTTATAGCGGTACTTAAAGTTTCTGAATTTGGAATTAACCATAGAATAATCATAGAACCCGAAACGCCCTGCTTTGTAGCATCCACTTTCATTAAAAATAGTATCGTTGTTTATAATACATGTAACTTGAGTTGAAGTATAGATCAATCTTATGTCGTTCCAGCTATTTTGGTTTACACTGCCGTTCCCAGCACTAGCTATGGTTTCAAAATATTGATCATTATAATGCCCCCAAAAATACTTTCCATCCAAAGGTGTGTTATTTAGATTATTTAATTTGAGGCCTTCAGTAGCTATGTATGGGCCTTTTATTCCAGCGGATAAAGGTTTCCAATCTATAAGTAGGCTATTGTATTTTGAAGTGGTATCGTTATATGCTTTATCAAACCCTATGGCAAATCCCATAATATCTGTATCACCACGTCTAAACTGTCCAGTGATTTCAACATTGATTATATCTGTTGGACTAAGCAAAAAAGTTGGTCCTCCTGTTTTAACTTCAGTTGCAGAAGTAGAACTTTTAACCACCCAATTATTATTGCTTGTAAGAGACTGTTCCCAATTATATAAATCAAAATCTTGATAGCAACTTAATTGAGCGAAGCTATAAAAGCTAACAAGTGCCATAGTAATGCTTAAAGTTGCTTTAAATAAAAAGTGAATAAATTGATTCATAGCCGTGTTTTGAAGAGCAAGTTATATCAAAGCTCGGCTGCTATCTAGTAATTTCTGATGAGCTATGTTTTTTAGCTGATGAATGTATTAAAAGGACTGATGAAAAAAATATGGTATGTTAATAGCTAGCCTAATATTTGCAGTTTAGCATATTTTAACATGATTTTTTTATCTCCCGATGAAGGAAAGTGAATGTTAGCTATCCGATTTGAGGACTGTCCATCAATGTTTAAGACTTGACCCTCGCCAAACTTGGGGTGAAGTACCTGCATACCGCTTTTAATTAGTTCTGGATTGCTAACTTTAAAATTACTTAAATCTATTTCTGGAGCTATTTGTTTTTTAAGAAGAGGTTTTTGATTGCGATTAGATATGGCTCTTTTAGGTTTTTCATTTTTTTGTGGACTTAATTTCTTAGTATTTCCTTTTCGCCATTTAATAGAATCAGCCCAAGCATGTTCAGCAGAACGTTCTTTAGAGGCTTTTAGGGTCTGATTTAGACAAGAGGAATCTATCTCTTTAAGAAATCGCGATGGCTTTGAATGGATTAGATTACCAAATCTGTAACGACTCTGTGCACAAGATAATGCTAGATGTTTTTCAGCTCTTGTTACAGCAACATAAAATAAACGTCTTTCTTCTTCTAAGCCAAAGCGATCATTTAAAGATAGTGCTGATGGAAACAAATCTTCTTCTAAACCAGCAACATAGACACTTTTGAATTCTAAACCTTTTGCTGAATGTATGGTCATTAAACTTACCTTTTCATCATCATCATCATTTTCATCTATAGTGCTTAATAGACTGACTTCTTGTAAGTATGTGCTTAAATCAACTCCTGCTGGTGTTCCGTCTTCATTTAATAAATCAGATCGACTTTCTACATACTCTTGAATGCTGTTTAATAGCTCTTGTAGATTTTCATATCGGCTAATACCTTCTACACTTTTATCTTGGAATAAAAAGGTATTAATACCTGAAAGTCTACTGACTTCCATTGCCATTTTATAGGCATTTTCTGTTTTGTTCAAAACGCGTAAACTGTTAATAAGTGTCCCAAAATCAGAAATTGCATTTTTTGCCCTCGAACTTAGTCCTTCTACTTCTTGAACTTTAGAAATTACTTTCCAGAAACCACAATCCCACTTATCGGCAGCTATAATAAGCTTTTGGACACTAGTGTTTCCTATGCCTCTAGTTGGGAAGTTTATTACACGTTTTAATGCTTCCTCGTCATTAGGGTTAACTATGAGTCTTAAATAAGATAAAAAGTCTTTGATTTCTTTTCTTTGATAAAATGAGAGGCCACCATATATACGATAGGTAATATTTAGTTTTCTTAGCCATTCTTCAAAAGCTCTGGACTGGGCATTGGTTCTATATAAAATGGAAAAGTCACTATTGCTGTAATGATGTCTAAGTTTTTTTTCTAAAATATCTTCTGCAACTTGCCTAGCTTCATCATTGTCTGAATGGGCTTGAATTAAATTTATTTTTTCTCCACACTCATTATTTGTCCATATCTTTTTAGCAAGCTGTCCCTTATTTTGACTAATTACCTGATTTGCAATTTGGACAATTTGTTTAGTTGAGCGGTAGTTTTGTTCAAGCTTTACTGTTTTAAGTTCTGGATAAGCTTTTTGAAAAAGTAACATGTTTTTAATATCAGCTCCTCTAAATCCATATATGCTTTGAGCATCATCACCGACCACGCACAAGTTTTGAAAGACATCTGATAGTTTTTTTACTATCAGGTATTGTACATAATTAGTATCCTGAAACTCATCAATTAGGACATGTCGAAATTGATGTTGATACTTATACAGAACTTCTGGCTTAGTTTTAAAAAGTTGATATGTTTTATACAACAAATCATCAAAATCCATAGCCCCTGCTTGAAAGCAACGTTTGGCATATTTAGTATAAATTTCAGCTATTTTGGGTCTTCCACTGCACTCATCATCAGAGATCAACTCTGGATGTTTTGAGTAGGCAATTGGCCCAATAAGGTTATTCTTGGCTAAAGAAATACGATTATATACAAAAGCTGGTTTATAAAGTTTGTCAGATAATCCTTCTTCTTTTATAATGCTTTTGAGTAGGCTCTTAGCATCCGTTGTGTCATAAATTGTAAAACTCTTTGGATATCCCAGCTTATCTGCTTCAAAGCGAAGAATTCTAGCAAATACAGAATGAAATGTACCCATCCATATATTTCTTCCTTCATTCCCTACTATATGAGTTATACGCTCTTTCATTTCACGTGCAGACTTATTTGTAAAAGTAAGAGCAAGGATATTAAAAGGGTCTACACCTTCCTGTATAAGATGAGCAATTCTAAAAGTGAGAACCCTCGTTTTACCAGAGCCAGGCCCTGCAATCACCATTAGAGGGCCATTCTTGTATGTTACAGCTTCTCTTTGAGTATTGTTTAATGATTGCAAAAAATCCATTTGTAAATGTATGGATTTAAAGCGACTTTTCTAGTAGTAAATGGGCTACCTTTTGATCTATTGGAAAGGTGAAATCTTTAGGGTTTGTTTTTGCGATAGGCTTAAAATAACTTTCGATAAAGCTAGGTTTTATCCACATTGATGGTTCCAAGAGTGGTAAGACTCGATAATAAATACTTATTATCTGTTCACTAGGGTTAAAAGCTGAAATTTGGCAAAAGTCAGTGGTATAGAAGTGATCTATAATTTTAATATCAGTACTAAGTTCCTCTCTAAATTCTCTTTTGAGTCCGTCTAAACAACCTTCTCCAAGCTTTAATCCCCCGCCTGGGAATTTTATAATTTGTCTGTTGTTGTAGTTTTCTTTGTGTATAAGCAGTTCATTATCACGATTTATATATATACCATAAACCCTTATATTAAATCTTTTTAAATCTACGTGTTTGAGTCGCTCTATCATGCTCTATGTAAAATAATTCTTATTTTTGTTTTAACCAATCTCTTAATTGAATGGAAATTATTTCGTGCAATGATGATGATTTTCGGCAATGCCTATCTCAACAAAATTTCTCTTTAGTTCGCTTTTATGCTGAATGGTGTGGTACATGTAAATTGCTCTATCCATATTTTATAGAATATGCGGAAAACACTGAACTTGATCAGCTTATATTTATAGATGTAAATATAGATGAAGCTCCTGTGATTGAATCTGAATTTGATGTTAAAATGGTGCCGTCTTTTGCGTTTTTTGTAAAAGGAGAGCTTTATAAATCTATACAGCCGACAAATGAAGAAGAGTTATTATTATTTATTAAAGATTTAGAGGATGTTATTGATTTATAGATTAGTATTCTTCATAATCATTGCTTTTTCCATTAAGTTATCTGGCCAGAACTTGACTTTACATCATTATATGATGCATAGTGCTAAAGATCTTTATAGTGCACCTATGAAATGGACAGTTACTGATTACAGTTTTGCAGCAATTACATTTAGTGCATTTAGTTTAGCATATTCAAATGATAAGACTATAATGGACTTTGTGCAAAATAACAAAGGTGATTTTAGCTATAAAATGGCCTTTGTTGGAGAAAAGTTTGGGAATGGTATTTATGTAGGTGGTCTTTATTCAGCAGCAGCTTTAATAACATTAATTAGCCCGGATAATGAGACTTATAAGGCATTCTATAAACAAGGCTTTAGTTCTGCTTTTTATACTTCAGCAATTATTATGGGCTTGAAGCATATCATTCAGAGAAAACGACCATTTATGGCCAAGCATCCATATGAGTTTGGTAGTGTTTGGAATAAACCTCATTATCACTCTTTGCCTTCAGGGCATACTGCAATGGCATTTAATTTAGCCTCGATGATTGACATGCATACAGAAAAGCGAATTTGGGGCATTTTAGCATACTCCATGGCTGGTTTAACTGCGTGGTCTAGAGTGCACGATCAAAAACATTGGTTCTCTGATGTTATTCTAGGAGGAGTGATTGGGACAGTTGTCAGCCGTTCCGTAATTAATAGCTATAAAAAAAGGAAGCCTTAAAAGACTTCCTTTTTCTTTATTTTTTTCAAAATTAGTGTGCAGCAAGATAATTTGCAACTCCATCAGCTGTTGCATTCATTGCTTCTTTGCCATTGGACCAATTTGCAGGGCAAACCTCACCATGGTTCTCAAAATGCTGTAAAGCATCGACCATTCTTAACACTTCATCAACATTTCTTCCTAAAGGCATATTGTTAACCGTTTGGTGTTGTACTACACCATCCTTGTCAATTAAAAATAATCCTCTATATGCTACTAGCTCACCACTTGCAATTAAATCTCCTTCATCATTGAAGTCATAGTCACCAGCAATTACATCGTAATTTGTAGAGATTGTTTTATTAGTATCTGCTACTATTGGATATGTGATGCCCTGTATTCCACCATTTGACTTAGGCACTTGTAACCACCCCCAATGTGAAAACTCTGTATCTGTTGAAACGGCTACTAATTGAACATCTTTACTTTCAAAAGCAGCTAGTTTTTCTTGAAATGCATGTAATTCAGTTGGGCAAACAAATGTGAAATCTTTAGGGTAAAAGAATAATACGACATATTTTTTGCCTTTGTATTGATCAAGAGTGAAGTTCTCTACAATCTGTCCACCACTAACTACAGCCTTTGCTGAAAATGCGGGTGCTTTTTGTCCTACTAATACGCTCATTTTTTTCGTTTTTTATTGAGTTTAATTAAAATTCTAATTTTTGTTGTCTTTCTATAATCTCACCATTCACTTGAAGTCGTATATCTGAGATTTTAAAATATTTAAGTTCTTTTTTATAAAAGTGTTTTCGAATCTTTTCAAATAGTTTATCATCTTCATAGTCAATGATAGTTTCTGTGCGCTCACAGAATAAATGATGGTGGTTTGACAAATTAATATCATAACGCATAGCATCCTTTTCCGAAAGAACACGCCTTATCAATGATTTTTCGACAAAAGTATCCAAGGTTTTGTAAACAGTACCTAAGCTAATGCTCGGATAGTACTGCGTAATTTTGTGATAAATTTGTTCGGCTGTTGGATGGTTTTCTAAATGTAAAAGAACATCATATATAGCTATACGCTGATGAGTAGCCTTTAAATTATGCTTTGCTAAAGTGTCTTTTATTTTAGAATATGATCCACTAAGGCTTTTCAAAGTCCGAATTTTGCTTGCAAAATTAGCATCAAAAGACATAAAAAGCAAACAAACACTAGTGGCTTCTAAATTGATCTAAATCATGGCCCATTTTATCTCGCTTCGTACTTAAGTAATGGATATTGTGCTTGTTCGGAGGTACTTTAATTGGCACATGTTCAACGATTTCAAGACCATAGCCCTTAAGACTTATGCGTTTTTGAGGGTTATTGCTAATTAATCGAATTTTGGATATATCTAATTCTCTTATGATTTGAGCACCTACTCCATAGTCTCTATGGTCCATTTTGAATCCTAATGCTAGATTTGCTTCAACAGTGTCCATGCCCTGCTCTTGTAATTTGTAGGCCCTTAGTTTATTAAGTAATCCAATGCCTCTACCTTCTTGGTTCATATACAAGATTAGTCCTTTGCCTTCTTTCTCAACAATTTCCATGGCTTTGTGTAATTGGGTTCCACAATCACATCTTAGCGAACCTAAAATATCACCAGTTTTACAAGACGAGTGTACTCGGACCATTACTGGTTCATCACTTTTCCACTCACCCTTTTTGAGTGCTAAATGCATTTCACCAGTGGTGATTTGTTCAAATGCAATAAGCTTAAAATCACCCCATTGTGTTGGCATATCAATCTCTTCTTGACGTTTTATTAAACTTTCCTTACTAAGTCGATATTTAATTAAATCCTTGATGTTGATTAGTTTTAAATTAAACTTCTTAGCAATTTTAATAAGTTCAGGAAGTCTTGCCATTGTGCCGTCTTCATTCATTATTTCAACAATAACTCCTGCTGGTTCGCAATCAGCAAGTCGTGCTAAGTCTACTGAGGCTTCGGTATGTCCGGCTCTTCTTAAAACTCCTCCACGTTTAGCCCGTATAGGAAAAATATGTCCTGGCTTACCTAGGTCATGAGCTTTGATTTTTGGATCAATGAGTGCTTGAATAGTCTTGGCGCGATCACTTGCAGAAATACCAGTTGTGCATCCATGACCCAATAAGTCAACAGATACCGTAAAGGCTGTTTCATAGGCTGCATTATTATTGCTAACCATAAGATCTAACCCTAATCTATCACAGTTTTCTTCAATTAAAGGAGCACATATAAGTCCTCTTCCATGAGTAGCCATGAAATTAATCATTTCTGGAGTTGCATGCTCTGCCGCAGCTACAAAGTCCCCTTCATTTTCCCTGTCTTCATCATCAACAACAATAATGACTTTTCCCTTCCTTATATCCTCTATGGCCTCCTCTATACTGTCAAAAGGATTATTGATATCGTTTTGTTGGTTCCCAGACATTTGTTTTTACACCTTTTAAATACTCAATTATACCCATAAATAATGCCGCATTCATTGCCACAAAATGGGTTGTATAACGCAAAAGTACGCTATGAATTCCATAATTCTTTAGAATTTGGTCAAATAAAGCACAAGTATAAAAAATACATTGACCTAGAAGTGTTAGTTTGAATAAGATATTAGTTTGTAGTATTAAGAGGTTAGATAAAAACATTGAAATAAGTAATATTGGCCCTAGCCATCTTATTACTTTGTGGGAAATATAGCACCATACATATGCTTTATTTAAAGAAATTAGTAGGTGTTTGTAGTATATAAAGTTTTGAATATTTCCAGTTGCAATTCGACTCTTTCGTCTAAATTCCTCTCCTATAATGTTAGAAACATCTTCATGTACAATAGCTTTTCGTTCACATATGCTGAAATAACCAGACTCCAAGACATGCATGCAAATAAAAAAATCATCTACTCTAAATGTTTTAGGGACATTAGGGAGTAATGATTTTCGTATTGCATAACATCC
>CAJXBJ010000063.1 GCA_913050195.1 uncultured Saprospirales bacterium | reverse complement strand
ATGAGGCTTTAGAGCGTCGTTTTCAAAAAGTTGTTGTGGAGGAACCAGAAATCAACGATGCTATTTCTATTATGCGAGGAATACGGCCAAAGTACGAGGAGTTTCATGGTCTAACAATTACCGATGATGCTTTGGTTTCTGCGGTTGAGCTTTCAAAACGTTATGTGAGTGATCGTTGTTTACCTGATAAAGCCATTGATTTAATTGATGAGGCTGCGTCAAAATTACGGATTGAAAAAGAATCTGAACCAGAGCGAATATATGAGCTAGATAGAAAGCTTAGTTTAAAGCGGCGAGAATTAGAAAACTTTAAAGGAGAAGAAAAGGAAGCAAAGAAATTAGAAGGAGAAATAAAATCTGTCGAAAAGGATTTAAAGGCTTTGAGAGATCAGTTGAAAAAGGAAGAAGAGATTGCGGATAATATAATGTCCATAAAAGAAAATCTTTCAACGGCAGAAACAAAAACAAAACAAAATAGTTTAGAGAAAAAGCTAGAAAAGGAGCGTGAAACTTTAGCTAAAGTTCAAAGTAATGGGGCACTGCTAAATATAGAAATCGATGCTGAGGATATAGCTCAAATAATAGGTGAATGGACAGGTATTCCAGTGCAGCGTATGATGCAGTCTGAAATGGAAAAGCTACTTAATTTTGAAGACCAATTAGCTACAAGATTAATTGGGCAAAAGGAGGCGCTTAAAGTTGTGGCAGATGCTGTTCGTCGTAGTCGTACAGGTATGCAGGATGCCAAACGTCCAATAGGGTCTTTCTTGTTTGTAGGTACAACTGGTGTTGGGAAAACAGAGCTTGCAAAAGCTGTAGCCGAATTGTTGTTTAATGATGAAAATCAAATGACGCGACTAGATATGTCTGAGTTCCAAGAAAAGCATGCAGTGTCGAGACTTATTGGGTCTCCTCCTGGATATGTTGGCTTTGATGATGGGGGACAGCTAACAGAAGCCGTAAGAAGAAAACCATATTCTGTAGTCTTACTTGATGAAATTGAAAAAGCGCATCCTGATATATTGAATATTCTTCTTCAAGTATTGGATGATGGTAGGCTAACAGATAGTAAAGGGCGTTTGGTTAATTTTAAGAATGCCCTGGTTATAATGACCACCAATGTTGGTTCCTCCGTTATTCTAGAGCATTATGAAAAGGTCAATGAAAAGAATAAAGATGAAGTTTATATAAAGACCAAGGAGGAAATGTATGAAGTCTTAAAGCAAGCAATGCGACCAGAATTTCTAAATAGAATAGATGAGCTTGTTTTATTTACGCCTTTAAATAAAGAAGAGATTGGCAAAATAGTGGATATACAGATTAATAAGGTTAAAAAGATGTTGGCGAAAAATGAAGTTGAAATAGACTTTACTAAGGCGGGTCTTTCATGGATTACAGATGCTTCTTATGATCCTGAATTTGGTGGTAGGCCTGTGAAACGAATTATACAAAAACATGTATTAAATGAATTATCTAAGCAATTTTTAGCAGGTAAAATAAATAAGCAGACTAAAGTTCAGGTTAGCGTTGCTAAAAATCAACTAAGCTTTAAAAATACTTAAGATGAGTAGTGATAAGTCTACAGATAATATGGCGCTTCATAAAAAGCGTATGGGAGCGATTCGAGAGAAGATGAATCGACAAAATCTTAAGAAGGTAGTCAATCAAACGGCAATAAGACATTGGAGTGTCAAAGGCTCCACTTTATTAGTTGCAGTGTCTGTTTTCCTTCTTATACTAACAAAGAATTTTGTGTTTCCCTTTATTACTTTAGGCGCCGTAATATGGGGGCTAATTCATTTTTACTACAACATCAATTACAAGTCACAAGAATATATTAATGAGTACGTGACAGAACTACAGCAAATGCTGGTTGTAGAGGGCAAGCGTAAGCGTCGCATTATTATGGATGAGCTGACTGCATTTGGAAGTGATAAAGGTGCTAAGCAGGTTGAGAATTTTTATCAAGCCTTCGAGAATTTAAAGTCTGTTTTGTCCAAACAATTTTCAGAGGGAGAAATTACTTACAAGCGTTACAGCGAAGCAGCTAACGAAGTTTTGTTGTCTGGGATAGATAATTTGCAGGATATTATAGTTGCGTTAAAAAGTATTAGTGATATAGATGAAAAGCAGCTGAAAGGACGTATTCAAAGCTTAGATAATACAGAAGATCGCTTTGAACAGAAGGAGAAGAAAATTTTAGAGAAGCGCTTAGATATGTATGAAGCTGAAGTTAACAGGATTCAGGGTATGCTATTAGAAAATGATCGAGCTGTTGATCAGATGAAAGCAACCACTTCAGCCTTAGAACAGATTCGCCAAGTTTCTCATGAGGATGAAAGCGATAAAATAAACGAATCTATTAGGCAATTACAAGAAATGACCAATAAGTTAAACAACGATGTTTGAAAATCTATTTTCAGGGCTAGGCAAGGGCCGCTTAAGCAGGGGGCAATATTTTATCACCTTAATAGGGTCTTTCTTTATGTCGGCATTTATTCCAATTATTGGGCCAGTGGTTGGAACAGTTATAGCTTTTTTAGGTGCTAGTAAGCGACTTCATGACTTGGGTTACAATGGAAAATTTGCCTTTATGAGCTTTATTCCAATAGCTAATGCAATACTTTGGTTTCTACTTCTTTTTAGAGAAGGGGAGTATGGAGCAAATCAATATGGTGCGCCAACCGATGCTTCAAATGGTTATAGGAGTCGTTCGGGCCAGATGAAATTCAGCCAGGGGGGCGGAGATAACAGACAAATGCTTAATCGAATGATGCGTGGTGCTCACTTTGCGCCAAGAGGCTTTGGTGTGTTTGGTATGCTCTTAGATGCCTTTAATGGAAGAGCAAAGTCTAGTATGAAAAATTACTATAAACGTTCGAAGAAAATAGCGAATGGAGATACAGCACCAGCTGACTTCATTTTTTCACTTCTGATGATGAGTACATTTGTTATTAAGCATGATAAAAAGATAGATGAAAAGGAGTTGGAGTTTACTTTTGCTTTTTTGAAAAAACATTTCTCTTTAGAGCAGGCACAAGCGGGAATGGATTTGTTAGAGCAGTTGCTTAAGGAAGACTGGGATATGAACTCCATTACACGTCAAGTGAATGAAAGCTTTAATTACACAACAAAGCTATATCTAATGCAATTTCTATTTGGGATTGCCTATTCTGATAGCAGATTTAATGAGGGTGTTGTATTAAAGCGCATATCGTTTAAAATTGGAGTAGATGACAAAGACTTTATAGACATGCAACGCTTTTGGAAAATGAACGATATAGAGACAGCATCAGAAGAGGTGTTCCAGGCAGATTTAGACGGTGCACAATGGGATGATAAAGATCTTAAGGAACGAATGGAGCTTATGATGGCAAAGCTCGACCCAGAACGGGTTATTGAGTTTGGAGATAAGGTTGTAGAAAAAGCCAAAAAGGATAAGGATGATGTTTTCAGAAGCTTTAAGCGTAAGTTCCCTTCACAAATGAGTTTAGAACAACGTTTGGCAGCATTACCAGATGATAGAGGTTTGCGGCAATACAAAGAATTGCGTCAGCGCTTGGCTAACTTTCTGGATGTCTTATCAAGGAAAATGAATGTAGATGAAATGACCTATAAGCGTTATAAAACTATAGCTGAGGAAGTCTATAAGTCAGCCATTAAAAACTTGGAGCATGTGGCCAATACAGTTAATCTCATTGACACAGAAGATATGGAAAGTATGCGCACGCAAGCAGAAGCTTCTGGAACCCAAGAAAAATCCACGATTAATAAGCGTTTGGAAATGTATGAAAATGAAATGAACAGTATTAAAGAAATATACATTGAAAATGAAGAAGCAATTACTCAGATGGATGAAGCAATATTTTCATTAAATAATATTGAGACAAGCACAGTCAAAGAAGAGAGTCTTGATATGCAAACGTCCATGGCTGAGTTAGAAGAATGGACGAAGCGTGTCAAACTGTATGAGGTTGCTAATTAAATATTTGTTTTAAAATAAGAAGCCTTGGTAGAGATTATAATAGTTGCATGTTTTTTAATGGCTTTCAGGCTTTCTGAAAAAAAAGGAGGAAAGAAGAGCTTTGAAGATTGGCTTTTGGACTATTTAAGTTTTAAGGAATGGGGCCATGATTTTAAATTAATAGACCGTGAGAAAAATACTCGAAAGATTCCACAAACTAAGGAGCAAGCTTTCTTTAATGATGCAGAAAAAAGAGAACAGCCTTTTAATTGGGATGCTATAAACCTTGCAGAAAAAGGGAACTTTCCAATATTTTTATTGGGAATCTACGCTTTCATGATAAAAGCGGACAATAAAATAAAAATCAGTGAATTAAGGCATTTTGATTCTGTTTTGGATATAATATTGGCCGCCATAATGGAAAAACATTCAGATTCTACAAATAGTTCCAATATGCTATTGCAATTGAAATCGATAATGAAAGGGATGTTGAAATCGATGCTAGATTCAAATATACCTATAAAGCAATTACTACATGAGGCCAATATTTACTTAGATGTGCAAACCAAAAAGCACATATTGTGTCTTATGTGGGATATGGCATATTCAGATTGGAAAGTAGATGCTGCAGAGGGTATTGCCATCAAGAATATGGGGAATCTATTGGGCTTTAGTGAAGAAGAATCTGTGAAGGTTCTCGATAATAATCCAAGCTCAGGCATTGATATAGGGCTGCTTTTAGATGAATTAGGCTCCTATGAGGAGTTGCATGATAGTATTAAAGAAAGCTATGATATGTCCATTACTAAAGTTCCCAATAAGCGCTTAGAAATGGTTGAAAAGAATCCTGATTTAGTTAAGAGCTTTGATGCTATAATGCAAGCATCGAAAGAGTCTTCATTTAAAGATAAATTAGAAGCATTAGAGGATACAAGACCTTATAATCAGTATCTAGAGATGGAAAGGAGATCAGAAAGATTTCAAGAAGTGCTTGACGAACGTCTAGCATCTACAGAATTAGCATATCAAAGATATAACCAGCTTTTTAAAGTTGTATATGGAGTTTGCATGTCAAATTTTAATCACCTTTATTTAAGTCTGCGTATGTTGGAAAGTATTAATGTTGACAGGATTGAAAGGCGTTTGTCTGACCCAGATATTGATACTGAGAAATCAAGCCAGCTTAAGGCACGCTTAGCTAAGATGGAAGATGCAAAGCAAGAAGTAAATAAGCGCATTATGCTAAATGAACGAGCTCTTCAGGAGATGGAAGAGGTGAGTATTAAACTAGCTCAATTAAAGGGTAATCAGGTCAATACTAGCCAACTTGTTGAAGAGGCTATGAAAGAAATGAACTTATTAAAAGAACAGGTTAAGCTGTATAATACATGATGTATAATAAAACTCTAAGGATAAAGTTATGCCATTAGGAGCAGGGGCATTAGTTATACCGGGTATTGCAATGGTCTATCTTGCGGGTCGACATATTTATAAAAATATAAATGACCATTGGAGTTATTCTGCATTTAAGAATCACTCGGATTTGTCTATTTCTAAGGAAGTTGAAATGTTTAAGCAGACTAAGCTCAGATCGAAGCTTAATCACAGAAATATGGCTTATAGAAATGCGGAAAAAGACTTACTCCTTTATATTGTTCTTCTAACAGTTGCAGTTTTTCAATTTGATGAAAAAGTAAGTAGAAAAGAAATTAAAATGCTTAATGCGCAGCTTCGAAAATATCTTGATACGGAGAAAGCGGGATTTCTTGAAAGCATTTTCAACCATATCTGGGAATGGGATTTTTCACTCAAAGATATTGAGCATATTATGAGAGAAGCACTTCCTTATGAAGTGCGTCAAAAGTTTGCAGAATATGCTTTGGCTCTTTTTTGTACGGAAAGCGGTGCTTTGGACTCATCAGAGATGTTTGCTTTTTTTGAATTCTCCAGAAATATTGGATTAGAAAAAAAGGATGTGCCTAAAATAAATAATACTGAGGTTGAAAAGGGTTTTGCCATCTTTTCTGACTTTGCAGATCAAGATATTAGTAGTTTTTCTGATAGCATCACTAATTTTATGCAGGATTTTAGTCCAGAAACAATGGAAGTGCTTAAATCTAGGATTACCTTAAATTCTAAAAAGACTCTAGAAGATTATATGGAAAATGTTATTCAAATAGTGCAAGAGCCATTGCTTCAAGATCAATATAAATCTTTGATGGGTACTAGAGAGCATTTTTTAGAGGTGTTAAATAATAGAATGCAAAAAGGAGAGATTACTTATACACGCTTTAAATCTATTGGAGATGAAACATATGCACAAGTCTTGGCTAATTTGAAAACCCTATTATCGATTTCGCCATTGCTTAATTATTCTAAGGTGCTTGAGGAAGAGGATGATGGTTTCCAGTCGGATATTTCATTAGTGCAAAATAAAGATGCTCAATTCAAGCAGTTGTATTTAGATAATGAACATGCTATTAATATGCTTGATGATTTTAATAATAATTTGAGCCGATTAACAAGTGAAGATTATGAAAGTTCCGAGGATATGAGCAATTCCATGAAAGAGCTTAAGTTTTGGGCAAATACATCAAAAAAGTATGATAAATGAGTAGCTTTTTTGGGACTAAATATTTTGATGCTTTTCTATATTATAATTCACGCAATAGTCGTAATGGTGGGGTGCCGCAAATTGCAACGGCTGAATTATCTCTATATGATACAATTTTAAATTGGGCTAATTTGCCACTTAGCCCATTGCTGTATAAAGATAGAAGGTCGCGTCGTTTACCTGTAATGCATCTGCTTATTAGTGGAGATGAGGGAAAACTCCTTTATTATGTATATCGGGCTGCTCAGTTCATAACAAATCTTTCTAAAACGAATCCAAATGAAAGTCAGCTTAAGTATTTTAACGACTGTATAGGTTTAGAGCCAGAGTTAGAGTGGTTGCCGATGGAGCTTTTGGAGGGCATGGTTCGGCTTCTAAAATGGGGCTCAGGGGTTAACATATATGGCCGGAAAAAAGGTGTTATTAAGGCTGACTTTTTAAAAGTTTTGGCTTTAATTGCCAGTGAAGATGTATATACAGCTCAAGAAAAGCAAGCTATGGCTATTCTTGCCAGGGAGCTAGGGATGAATAAAAAAGATTGGATTGCTTTCAACTCAAGTGTTATAAAAAGCACTGATTTAAGTTTTTACTCCAGCCGTGAAAAGTTCCCTGTTTTCAGAAATTTTAAAATTAATAAAGAAAAGCTTTACAGTCTAATTGATTTGCTTAATCCTGCTTTGGGTCATTGGGTTCGCATTAAGGAAGAATACTTGGTTTTGGAAAAGGATAAATGGATGCCTTTGTTATCTAGAGAGGATCACGTTAAATTCTTTATGGACCCCGAAATTCGTATTTCATTATTAGAAAACCGAGCGGTTATTGAAAGGCAATATGAGGAGTTGATTAGACTTGATAGTTTGCTTCATTTTAATATAGATATAAAGGCATTAGATCTCCAAAATAAGATTAGTGAAGGCGAGCATATTGTAATTACAAATAAGCTCGTAGCTTATGAAAGGATCTTAGAGATTAATTTAAAATTAGTCTATGAGGAGGTTAAGATTGTAACTCAATTCCTGTGTCAGCTTCATGCCCTTCAAAGTCTTATTTCTTCAGAAACTTTAGTATTAAGAAAGGATTTGAATGCTTTGTATTCTAAGCTTAAGAAACTATATGCCCATCATCGAAAGGCTATGGAAGATGTTATTTATATTTTACAAAAACTACTTATAGTATTGGGGGAACAACATCAAGAATCTACACGTTTTAATATTAATATGGAGTCTAATTTAAAGGAATTAGAGTTTTGGACGAGTAGAATGGGCTTGTTTGAGAAAAAATAATATTAGCATATAAGTAAATTTTTCTTGATATAAATCAATATATTAGAGCATTAAATATTTAATAAAGTATACTTAGATTATGAGTGGACAAACAAAAACAGCTGTTAAAGAAGAACTAAAAGTTTCTACAGATGAAGAGATTAAGGAAGACTTAGGTTTATTAAAAGATGTTAATCTAGATGAGGTAGATGCAGATTTAGATAAGCAAGCCGATAGTGTTATTGATAATCTTTTAAGCCCAGATGCTGATCAAAATGCAAAAAGAGCAGCAGTAGATAATATGGGAGCAGCGACTCAACGTGAAGTGACTCGCTTAAGTAAAATGCTTGATGAGCCTATTAAAGAGCTGGCAAAAACGGGACAGAATGGGGGACCAGTTGCAAAGGCATTACTTGATCTAAAAGATGAAGTGGAGGATTTGGACCCTGCTAAGTTTGATTTTAAGAGTGCTTCAGGTTTTTTAAATAGTTTAGCCCGTTTTCTTCCCTTTGGAAAGAAGCCTATTGGACGATACTTTGCTAAGTATATGTCTGCTGAAGATGTTATTGATCGAATTATTGAGTCTTTGAAAATAGGTAGAGATCAGCTTAAGCGCGATAATATCACATTAGGTCAGGATAAAGAGCGCATGATTAAAGCAATGAACCGTTTGCAAAAAGCGATTCAATTAGCTCAGTTAATGGATCAGAAGTTGCAATATAAGCTTGATAGAGAAATTGAAGCAGATGATCCTCAAGCTGCTTTTATTAAGGAAGAGCTTTTATTTCCCTTACGTCAGCGCATTATGGATTTACAGCAAACCTTGAATGTTAATCAACAAGGTATTCTGACTATTGAAGTAATTATTCGAAATAATCGTGAATTAGTAAGAGGTGTAGATAGAGCCTTGAACGTAACGGTTACAGCCTTACAAATAGCAGTTGCGTGTGCAATGGCATTAAATAATCAGGAGATTGTGCTTAATAAAGTTAAATCCTTGAATGAAACAACTTCAAAGCTAATTAAGCATAATGCAGAACGTTTAAAAACACAAGGTGTTGAGATTCATAAGCAAGCGGCAGAGGCTACATTAAAAATGGAAGATTTAGAAAAAGCCTTTCAGGACATTAATTCAGCAATTGATAACATTTCTAAGTTTAGACAGGATTCATTGCCTAAGATGGCAGAGAGTATTAGTAGAATGACTGAGCTAAATACATCAGCGGGTGAAGCAGTTGCGAAAATGGAAAAAGGTAGTAAGGCAGATGCTTCTATGCAAATTGATGTGGAATAGTAAAGCATTAATCTTTATGGAAATAAAAAAGGCAGTCAATTTTGACTGCCTTTTTTATTATTGCTTAATCTAGATCTACTCTTTAGTAAATGTTATGATTTCCGTTACTGTTGTTGAATACCATTCTTGTGAATCATCTTCTCTACTAATTTCAAAAGTTGATTTGTTGAGTTTGTCAATATTAAAATTAATTGAATCCATTGTAAAAGTAGCACCATCACTTGAAATTGAGTAAGAGCCAGTATCAGTTGAAGATAGCGAGCTCGGTTTTGAAATTGTATAGAAATTACATGTTTCACCAGACTCACATTTGTCAAAGATAAAATCAGCACCGGTTACACCAAATGCTTGAGCAAAAGCCCAAGAAATGTGCTCACTTTCAACACCTGCACTATCTGCTTTCCAAGTATTTAGAGACCAAGTTCCTTCAATATTTTTTAAAGCTTTTTTATCCTTACTACATGAAGTAATAAAAAAAGCTAGTGCTAGAGTTGCGATAAATAAGTTTTTCATTTTTTTTGTTTTCTTAAGTTGATTAATAAATATCGTTGGTTTTATTCGTCTTTATTCAAAGTTGTTTCTATTACTTGGTCAGCACCGTCCGTATATCTAGTTATAAAGGTCGTTTTTGAATGTTCAATAATGTCTGAAATATTCGTGGCATTATCTATGACAGTAGTAAATAGAGTGCCTTTTTCTTCAATTTTGTATGTTACTGTGTCTTCAGTAGCGACCCAGCCATTGTCATAGCGAACTACTGCTGTACATCCAGCCGATACATTCTCACAAGCCATAAATTCATAGGAATAGCCATCTGAAGGTGCTTCAACTCCATCAATAGTGATACTAGTAACAGTCCATGTTCCTTCAAGATTTTTAACAACCTTGGCGTTTTTATCACATGCCGTAAAAAGAAGTGAGAGGCAAAGTAGGCTAAAGAATATTTTTTTCATTGTATGCTTATTTAAATTAGTAATAATGATGCGCTAATCTATATAAATATTTTGTTTTAATTTAATGGCTTCCTTTTTTTCTAAATTTGATGAAGATAAACTTAAAAGAGTTTAGAGTCTTAGCTTTTTCCAATTTAGAAATATTTAACTAGAGATGCTGTGGATAAGGAAATTAGAGAGAATCGTATTGTTATAGATCAGATAATGCTTTTACTGAATCAGCTTAGTCAATCGGACTTTGTTAGTGCATTAGATATTTTTGGTGGGTCGAGTCTTGGTCAACACTTTAGACATATAATGGAGTTTTATCTTTTGCTAATTGAGGGTTCTAAAAGTGGCCTTATAGCTTATGATAAGCGGATTCGAAAAAAAGAATGGGAAGATCAGTTGTTGGTTGCAAAGACTAAGTTTAAGTCAATTGATGAATCGCTAAGTGCTATGTCAGTAGATAAAATGCTTATGTTGGAATATGGTAATGGCTATGAAGATGATGATTATTCTAGTCAACAAGTTCGAACAAGCCTGAAGCGTGAATTAATATTTGTTCTTGAACATAGTATTCATCATCTCGCCATGATAAAAATGGGTTTGAGGCATTCTAATCCAAACTTGAAAATTGATCCCAATTTAGGTGTTGCGCCTTCCACTATAAAACATCAGTCTAATGTGCACACTGACTTATCTTCCTAAGGGCGATACAGACTTTATACTTGGGTCAAGTAGAGATGTGATGCGTGTGCGTGCATTAGCATTACCTCCGAAAATGTATGGTTCTAAAACCTGTCAATTGTACTATGCAAAGGATGGTCAAGCTGGGGGTACTTGGCTTGGAATATCGTCAAGAAAACGCCTTGTCTGCTTACTAAATGGGGCATATGATTTTTATATGCCTGATCCGCCATATAGAAAAAGTCGTGGTCAAATTGTTTTGGAAGCTTTAGAGTTTAATTTAATTGACCAAGTTTTGGAAATGAATGACTTTGACGGTATTGAGCCATTCAGTATGTTGATTATAGATTGGGTTGATGAGATTAGATTGTTTGAGTTAAGGTGGGATGGGGTTAGTCGCCATTTAAATACATTGAAAAATGAGCCCTTCATATGGTCATCATCTACCTTGTTTACGCCAGTTATGAAAGCGAAGCGCGAAGCTGTTTTTAATGAATGGATACAAGGGCTTTCAGAAGTTAAATATTCGGCCTTAATGGATTTTCATAATAAGGCTTGTGCAGATACTCCTGAGAGTGCGATTAAGATGAAACGTAAGTATTTCTGTACAGTTAGTATAAGTATCTTAGAGAAGAAAGGTCTAGGCTTTGAATGGCGCTATCAAGATATTTTAAGAGATGCTTCACATATAAGTAATATTGAATTTGATTGAAATGGGGAAAAAACAAAAAAAAC
>CAJXBJ010000062.1 GCA_913050195.1 uncultured Saprospirales bacterium | reverse complement strand
AACATACTATAAAAATCACTGTTTGGTATTAAGTTTTTAAGCTTAGCTTGCTTTTTTTGCTGCATTAATACTTGCTGGTGAAGTGTTGGGTATGAAAAAAGTAAATTCGCGTGTGTAAAATCAGCTTGAGCTAATTGTAAATTAAGAAAGTCGTTATCTAAGCTTAAAGACCCATTTTTATCTATCCAAAAAGACTTTTGTTCTTCTATAAGCTCAGTAAGTTTCACTATAAAGCTGTCTATTTCCAATGCAAATAGTGGATAATTAATTTTAGATACTATGGTTTTATTAAATGTTAAAATATTTTCATTTTCATTTTTAAAGGGGCCACCAAAATAGGCCGTGTTTTGAATGTCCTTGTAATCAAACTGTAAGGTGTTTTTGCCTTCTTTTAAAAATATACTTAGACTTCCTTTTTGAGTTGGAATTTGATAAGTATGAAAATCACCAGGTGTTAAATTAGCAGTAAATTTTCCTTCAGAATCAACATATGCTGTGTCAATATTTGGTGCATCAGGAAATTGAAAGTGTCCACTGTATATTAAGAAGTAAGGATTTTTATAATTTGATATTTTTCCTGATAGGACAATACTATTATCTTCCTTTTGGCACCCTAATAAGCTGAAAAAAAATATTGTAATGTATAGAATTGAAAATCTCATAAATGCTTTAATTTGCGCCAAAGATAAGAAGCAAAAAAGAAAAAATGGATTATATGTACGTTACAGGCTAATTAAGTTTATGAATTAGATTATTTTAATCAAAGTAAAACCCATAACGTTTAAATATTTTTTGAAAACGTTCTTGCTGATTAATCTCATCAGGCCTTACAATCAGTATGTTGCTTTCTTCTATAAACCAAATTTTATCTGCAATCTGTAGAGCTAACTCCCAATCGTGTGTTGAGAGAAGAATGGACTTTTTTTGTTCTTTAGTTAATGACTTTAATAGTTTAATAAGTTGATATTTTGATGGATAATCCAAGAAAGCCATGGCTTCATCTAAAAATAAGACTTCTGTGTCCTGAGCTAAGCAGCGAGCTATCATTGCTCGTTGTCTTTCACCATCGCTAATTTGCCCAAGTGTTTTATTCTTTAGGTGCTCAATTCCACAAATATTGGCTGCATGATTAATTTTTTGTAAATCTTCTTTCTTTATTCTTCCAAGCCATGAGGTAAATGGGGATCTTCCTAGTGAAATTAGTTCTTGTACACTCAATTGCTGATTAACACCTTGATTGTTTAATACAATGCTGATTTTTCTGGCAAGCTCTTCTTTGGTTAATAGATGAAGATTTTTATCTCTGTATTTTATATCTCCGTTAAGTATTGGAATTAAGCCTGATAAGCTTTTTATAAGCGTACTCTTTCCTATACCATTAACGCCTAATAGACAAATAAAGGAACTTTCTTCAATGGATAAATTAAGCTCTTTAAGTGTAGGCTTTTTTTTGTAGCCAATTGCTAAATCATTGGTTGATATGACAGTTTTATGACTCATTTGAGCCAGTTTTTATTTTTTAATAAAAGGTATATAATAAAAGGTGATCCAGCTAAAGATGTTAAGGCGTTAATTGGTAAAATGCTACTCCACATATTCCAATGGCATAGCCAGTCGCATAACAACAAAAAGCTACCTCCATATATAGCAGATAGAGGTAATAGCCATAAATGATTTTGTTTCATTATAATAAGGCGTACAAGATGAGGTACAGCAAGACCAATAAAGCTTATTGGTCCGCAAAACGCTGTTACAGCTCCTGTTAATAGCCCAGTGCTAGAAAGGATTAAAAGCCGACTTTTTTTAATATTCTGTCCTAAACTTTTAGCATAATTTTCTCCAAGTAATAATTGATTTAGAGACTTTGGTGTTGAAATACTTATTATAAAGCCAATAATACAAATCAGTGCCATTATTTTCAGATGTTCCCAGTGTGTATTTGATAAACTTCCCATAGTCCAAATGACATATGTTTTAAGACTATCTGCATCACTATAATATTGAATAAGTGCAATCATAGCGCTTACAGCACTGCTTAACATAATACCCAAAAGAAGTAAAGTCATTACGTGCTGAATTCTTAAAGCCATGCTGAAAATGATAAACATAAACAATAAGGAGCCAATGCATGAGGCGAGTATTATTCCCCATGGGTTAGTTGATAAATTAAGAAAAATAGGGCTTATTCCTGATGCCATCACTAAGAGAGCAACGCCTAAACCAGATCCTGAGCTTATACCTAAGATGTGGGGGCCGGCTAACGGGTTTTTAAAAAGGGTTTGCATTTGTAAACCACTTACAGATAAGGCAGCACCAGCGATAAGAGCAGTGATTGCTTTAGGTAATCTAATTTCATTAAAAATAATATAGGCTTGACTAGATTCTTTATTAAGCCATATTTCAGACCAATTTAGACTACTTTGGCCCCAAATTAAATTTAGAAGACTGCATAGGATCAAGGTAAATATGCCTATAAATAGAATTATCCAAGCTCGTTTAGATTGCAATGGTTTATTTTAAATGCTGATAATATACGAATTGATAGTTAGTGTCTAATTCAGGATGAAAGATATGAATTAAATCTTCAAGTATTATATGTGGTTCAATGGTTCCATTTTCCCAAAACCCAATGCCTCCATTATTATTTGATTGACGATTATTATTATATACTTCTTTCGATTTATATGCTTTAAAATGGGTGTAACGGGGATCTAGGGATTTGAGCTCATTTAAGCTTTTTATTTGATTGAGATGGATCCATTTGTCTGCTTCTATTCCCTTGCTAAGTATACTTTCAAAAGAGTATGCCTTACTTTTTCTACTAGAGTCACTACTCAATATATATTCACCACCAGCATCTTTTATTAACTGAGCAATATATGATTGTCCTCCAGCTAAGAACCACTGTCCATTCCAAAGCATGTTTATAAGTACCTTTGGTTTGATACTTGGCTTAGGTAAATTAGTAAGACTATCATAGGAGCTTGCTGCTTCTTGATAATATTTATTGGCTTTATGCTCTTTACCTACGATTTCACCAAACCATTTAATCCATCCAAGTTTACCTAAGGGATGTGGTTCTAAATATTCATAAAGAAAGCTTACTTTAAAGCCCAATGCTTCTAATCGTTCCCAAAAGGCTGCTTGTTGTGCAGACTCATAGGCAATTATAAGATCTGGTTTTGCTTCAATGAGTTTTTCAATACTAATGTTTGATCCAAAGCCAACATCAACTATTTCTTTTTTTTCTGTTTTTTCAATAATATATTCATTGTGAATATATTTTTTGCCAGATATGGCACAGACCATATCCAATGCATCTAAAGCATCTAAATAAGCTAAGTGGGTTGAGGAAAGAACAGCTAAACGTTTAGGTAGAATATTATTTTCTCTTTTGTTATCACTTTTAATTCTATGATTTCCTTTATTGGAATTAGCATTACACGATAGAGTGCTTAAAAATATACTTAGGTGTATTAATGCTATAAATAGACCTATCTGCTCTTTCATCTTGAACAAAAATAAGCGCTTTAGTTTTTATTTTCTAGATAGAATTAACTTAATTGCTTTCTACTAGTAGCTTAAGAGAATAGATGTGGTTGTCAGTAATTACTTTCAGAAAGTAACAACCTGAGCTTAATTCTTCTCTATAAATTTTAAGAAGACTGTTGTCTATATTATCATAGCTTCTAACCAATTGACCCGATAAGTCATATAATTCTATAGAGTTTGGAAGTGTCTCCATTGAGCTTAAGTCTAAGTTAGTGTAATTAGAAAAAGGATTTGGAAAGGTATTGATGTCAGGTTTTTGCCATTTGTCTTCGGATGAGACTACAATTGAGTTACAGTCTTTTACTAAAATGTTGTCAATGTCAAAGAAATATTGGTCATTGGCTATGTGATTTATGGCAAAATATACTTGTTGACCACCATATAAGTTAGAATCTAATTCAACCTCTTGTGGCGTCCAACTATTGTTCCACAGTGTTCTTGTATCATTGTCAGAGTATGCTTCCAAAATATTGCCATTAAATTGAAAATGATTAAGGCTATTACCCAAAGTGCTGGCAATAACTTGATAAGCACCTCTATGCTGATTCACTGGGTATCGGTGTTCCCAATATAATTTTGCGCCACCCACTGGGACGGTAATAGGGCCAAAAATAAACCAATCGTCCGCTTGTCCTGCAGGGTTAAAGTTAGAGGTGGCTCTAATAAACTCATTATTAAATCCATCAATTTGTTCAGTCTCAAGACTCCACCAAGTACTTAGACCATTTTGGTGGAAGTCCCAACTCATGGAAGTTGTGCCATCCGATACATAAGTATTGGTGGTATGCGCATCTAAATATAGATGTCCAAGATCATCATCTACCATTACATCTTTATCCCAAAAATGTACTTTATACTGCATGTCATAAAGAAGATAGCTCAATGGCCATTCAACAAAGGGAAGCTGGTCATCAATTACATCACTTGTGTGAAGTAAATTATTATTCTGATCATAAAACTTAAAATACATATCAGGGTCTCCTTCGGCTGGATTCCATCCACCATAGGTGTTTGGAATAGTTTGTATTTCAATAGACTCTAAGAATCTTGGTGGCAAATTGCCATCATTTTCTACATATTCAGAGTCAAAAGAAATTAAATCCTGATTTTGAATATATTCAGTTTCAAAACCAAGATGACAAAGAGTGTCACAAGGCAATAAGGACCATCCAACACCTGAGACTACTACGTGATCATCTAGAAATACTGTATCACATCCAGCTGCATTACATGCTATGTATGTAATGTCAAAACTACCAGGGCTATTATATGATATATAAGCTGGAGCCTGATTTATTGCATAAGGAGGATTACCTCCTTGAAACTCCCAATAGGAATTTGTTATTGGAACATTGGGTGCCGCATATTGAGTAACTGTTACAGTTACGGAATCGCCAACAGGAATAAGATTAGGACTTGCAAAAACATTAACTTGAGGTTTCTGGGTGGCATTACCTGTGTGAACCGAAATGTATGCAGGTTTTAAGATTGTGTCACATCCACTTGAGTTACAGGCAATTAATTCTACATCATAGATACCAGCTGAGTTATATTGTATGCCTGTTGGTACTTGTTGTGTTGAACTAGATGGTGTTCCTCCTGGAAAACTCCAATACCACATTGTGGGATTATTTGTTGAAATATCCCAATAATTGTTACTCGCCCCAGATTGTATGCTTTGGGAGGAACCATAAAAGTCAGCATCTGGTTTTGAAGGAGGTTTCACTACAATATGATTTTGTCGAATTAATGAGTCGCTATTAGAGCCATTTCTCGCAATTAATTTCACATCATATGATCCAGGACTATTGTAAGTAATTAAATGTGGTCCCGAGCCTGTAGCTGTGTTGGGGCTGCCTCCTGAAAAATGCCATTCCCAAACATTAGTATTTACAGAATTGTCACTAAAATTAACTTGGTCATTTACATTCACTAAGGTGGTATTTGCGATAAAGTCTGCAAATGGTATGTTAGGGTCTATAATTTCAATATAATTTGTTTTTGTAATGCTATTTGAACCATGTGTGTTTGTTGCTGTTAATGTAATACTGTAAGTGCCTGCCTGATTGTAGCTCACAACGGGATTTGTTGCCGATGAGGTAGAGGGTGAGCCACCCGGGAATTCCCAAAGAATTGAAGTGTTTGTGCCCACAGTATAATCATAGAAATTAATGGAGTTGCCAACACTTTCTTGTTTTGGGAATGCCTCAAAATCAGGTATTGGCATGTGAACTTGATTAACCACACATTCCATAGCTGCTCGCGCATCGATTTGTCCATAACCCAATTTGTGTCCATAACCTGGGTTTTGACTTGAAATATTTTTAGTAGTATTCATCATGCAAGAGTCTACTTCAAATGCTGTTACTGTAGGGTCATATGATAAAAGTAAACCTGCTAAACCTGCAACCATAGGAGAGGCCATTGACGTACCTTGATAATTTTGATAATAACCATTAATTTCAGCTGTGCTTGCTTGCTGATGAAGAAAAGGAACAGAGCTTAAAATGCCCCAGCCTTGAATGTCAGAAGACTTTCCGCCGGGTGCACATAAATCAATTGCGGTTCCATAATTTGAGAAAGCGGACTTAGAATAATCTTCATCTAATGACGCTACAGCGATAACATTGTTATAGTTAGCAGGGTAGTGTGAATAATTGTTATTGCTATTTCCTGCAGCTGCAACCAGAATAATACCATCAGCAAAAGCACTATCAATTATCATTTTAGATACATTTGAATAACCGCCGCCGCCCCAGCTCATATTTATAACATCGGCCCCACTTGTTGCAGCCCAAGCCAATCCTTCATAGGCATGTGATAACGACCCATAATCATTGGCTATTCTAACTCCAATTAATGATGTATTAAAGCCTATAGAGGCAATACCTATACCATTATTTGTAGCAGCTCCTGCAATTCCCGCTACATGAGTTCCATGCGAAAAATCATATTGCCAATTGAATTGGCTTGTAGGAGGGTTGCAATCATTGGTCTGGTCAACAGCATTGTATTGACCAACTATTTTAGAAGACAAATCTGGATGTGATGTCCAAACGGCATCATCCACAATCGCTATGCTTACATTAGGATCACCGGTTGTGTATTGCCACGCAAATGCTGCATTGATGTTATCTAGAGGCCAAGACCAATTAAATGGCCCTCCGCTACTGCCTAATCCTGTATTATGTATATAAAAAGAATCATTGGGTATAATGCTCTTAGTGACATATGGTTTTGGTTCTACAAACTCAACGGCCTGTAGTTTTGAGATGTCTCTTAATAGAGAATCAACTAAGTGGATATTATTGAAAACTAATTCGTAGACATTTCGAAGCCCTTTGTTGTCTGTAAAGTGAAAGGACTGATTACATTCCGAAATTTGATATTTTGCCACAATTGTAGGCGGTAATGGAAAATGTTTTGCATCTATCCTTCCTTTAGCATCTGTTAAATGATCATAGTGGAAATTTGGTTTGAACTTAATCCATACTCTTCCATCTATATAATGAGGCTTAATATTTTGCCCCAATAACAAAGCTGAAATAAAGCAAATAAATATTGTGTATATCGGTCGCATTAAAATATAGTCTTAAAAATTTAGAACAAATGTACTAAATATTTGCTTTCTAAAGGCACGATTAATTGTCAATGAGATTCTTCTAGCTGTTTTTTGAGTTTGCCTAATTCCTCCTTTAAATCATTGATTATAATTTGCTGTTCTTTTATGGCCTCTATAAAGATAGCTGTAAATCCATTATATTCTACATGCTTGAATTTATCTGTTTGACCTTTGTAGTCAATAAGTTCTGGAAATTCTCGTTCTACTTCTTGTGCAATTATCCCTAGATGAGTTCGATTATCAAAACCGCTTTTTTCTTTAGAATCACCATTTATCCATTCAAAAGTAACCCCTCTCATATTTAATAATCGAGCTAATGCCCCATCTAATTGTTTTATGTTTTTTTTGTAACGAGCATCACTAGAATTCCAGCTAGTTGTTCCTCCTGCGCTTCCATTGACATAAAACATTTTTCCCTGTGGATCAGTGGTTCCTATGGACACTTGTCCATTACTGTTTAGTCTCATTCTTTCAGTCCATGTTAAATCTTCATCATCCCATTGGCCAATCTGTAAGGCATGTCCGTCCAAATAGGAGATGTCTCGACTTCCTCCACTAAAATGGAGCCCAAGATCTGATGGATGTTTATCACCATCAATAGACCACATCCCACTGCCTAATCCAATACTGTAAATACGTTTTGCATCATTATCCGTTTCCCAATTGCCAAAAATGTCATCATCAGATTCATCCTCTGCGCATATTCCAATTAACAGTCCTTTAATATTTGGGTGCGGGTTGTATAAAGCCATACCTTCTGGTTCCCATTTATTGCCACTTCCATTAGCCTTTGACTGGGCCCAGCTTTTACCTGTTGTGAGCTCTTTTTTAAACAACAATTGTCCATCTAAGGTGTAGCCATATAATAGTTTGTTAATATTTGTTTGATTATAACCTGTTAAGCAATAGATGACATCATTATCACAAAGAATTCCTTGGAATTTCATTGAGGAGGTATTGTATTGATCAGTATGCGTATAAAATGTAAACATGGGGCTCACTCCGCTTCCTCCATTTGAGTTAATAACATCGCTTAATTTAAACACAAATATTTTATTTGCACCACCTGATCCGGACTCGTAGCCTCTTATAACAAGGTATCTGCCGTTTGTGCTTATTGTAGGCGTTGAACTTGAAAAGCCACTGGGAAGCAAGCTATATGAATTATACGTCGAACTGCTACCATTAAAATTAATACGTGATGCACCATTGCCAGAAGCATTTGATGTCCAAAGCCTCATCTCATCGTTATCTATGAATTCAATGGATAAGTCTTGTGCGTGGCCTACATAAAGTGTATTGCTTGTGGATATTACATCAGGTTTTCCATCACCATCCAGCTCATATTTATTTATAATTGTTTTTTCAGTCGTGCCACTTCCTCCTGATTTGTGAGAGGTATATAGAAAATTGTTTTTATTGTCGTAAACAAAGCCTTGGAACACGGACGTGGTTTGACTTGGCGCCAAAGTAATACTCGCCCATCGATGTTCCTCTCCATGAATAACTGCATTTAACAATTCATTACCTGGAAACTCTGATAATTCAATACCAATATCTTTCCAAGAGGCTAATCCATTATTATCTGAGGTTAAAACTTTATTTTGAGCAGGACTTCCTCCGCGTATTTTAATTTGTTCATTTATATCTAGAATACCACTTTGAATATTTAAGACACTGTCGCTTGCTGCTGAAATTCTAATCCCATAATTATCTGAGTAGTTATTTGTGAAATCTATATAAGGTCTTCCTGCTTCTCCAGATGAATCCCTTCTGATTTCAATGCCTGACCAATAGTTGTCAGACTTGATGTCTAATCGAGCATATCTCTTTTTATGAATAGTTATGCCTCCACTGTAATTAGTGTCGGAAGAATAAATATGTAGAAGATTGGTTGGATTCGTAGTTCCTAAACCAACTTTACCATCTTTTTTAATAAGTAGCCTATGGCTTCCATTCCAAAAAGTCAATGCACTATCATTAACGCTGCCAGTTCCTGCAGAAAGTATGTCCCAATGTCCTCCGTTGCTGGATGAGTTGTTAATACGAATACCAGTATACATGGCATTTTCTTTAATTTCTAGTTTTCTATTTGGTTGGTCGGCTCCAACACCAACATAGCTTGTAGAATCGATTGTCAAAGCATTATTTGTTGTTTCGCCATCTCCGCTTGTGCTTATGATCATTTTTGCTGCAGAATTATAATCTTCATCTGCTGCTTTAATAATCTCTATGCTTGCACCTATTTCCGAATTACTATTTCCAATAATCGGTAATTCAAAATTCATTGCTATACCATCACCTTTATTTAAGTCTTCATCTGATGTGCTACTTAGTGTGAGTGTTCTTAAAACAATTGGATCGATTCCTCCTGGGTGAATACTATTTACATGAAGCTGAGATTTAACAGTATAATAGGAAGGTGTTGAGGAAATTCCAACCCCTCCACTTGATATTCCAGTTCCATCATAGGGTCCATAATTTGAGCCTCCACTACTAATTTTTACATAACGATTTGGATTGCCCCATGCTATATAATTTCCATTATCAATTCTTCCGTTTTGAATGCTGTCGTTTGTGCCAAAGGCAAAATCCTCACCATTCAATAATAATTGGCCATGAATTATCTGATTTCCTAAAAGATGTAGTTTTTCTTTCGGTTGGCTTAGTCCAATACCTATATTGCCACTGTTAAGATTATAGTTATGATTATTTGAATTAATTGCCCAATCATTGTCATTAAACTCATTTAAGGCTACAGCATTTCCATTATCAATAAATAAACTGTCATTCAGTATACTTAGAATTTGATCATCCGTTGATGGGTTGCCTTGAGGACCCGTCGCTCCGCTTGGACCAGTAATGCCAGTCAATCCAGACGCTCCGCTTGGTCCTTGCTGTCCAGTTGGTCCAGTTGGTCCTGTAATTCCACTACTTCCTGTATTTTTTGCATATAGAGCATATGGGACGCTTTGTATTAGCTGCTGCCCTAATTGTACATAAGTGCCTGAGCTGCTTGTGTCAATTTCAATTTTTAATTCGTAAATCCCATTGGCCCAATCAATATTTGAAAATTGACCCATTATTGCCGAGCCTTGACCAATTACTAAATTAGATAGCCCCAAGCTATTTGTAGTTATGCTGTGTGTTTCTGAATAAACAGACGCTGAACCTTGAATATTAATCAAGCTTAATTTGAGATTAGCGGAACTATTGCTTAGAACTTGATCTTGCGCATCTCTTAATATCAGCTGATAATTAATGCCCTCTGGCGCTTGTCCAATTAGTTTTAGGCTGCTTAAAATTATAAATAGCAGTATGCTGAATCGCCCCAACATTAATTTTATTTATTGGCCTGATTAAGAATCATGAGCTCTAATTCAGAAATGCGATTTTCCAAAGACTTTATTTTTGGATTGAGATCATCCTGAATTTTTTTAACACTAGCTTCATTATTGTCAATAGTTGATTGCATGTTTTTCATGATTTCTACCCATTCATTCGTTTTTACGCCAACAACAATATTGATCAAGTTTCTTTCAGAATCAGCATTGCTCCATGATCTGCCAATGATTTTATTCAAATCTTCGATTGTGAGATTCTCAGGTGCAACAGCTTTCGCAAATCCATCGTTTTTACCTGATGGTAAAATATAATCACCAGATTTAACTGAGCCGTATACTTTAACAGGAACTTGTCCCATGAATGCTACTTGTTCGTATTTATGTTGCTCTTTGACCGGCGGTTCTGCACCTAATATTATTGGTGCATATGAAATTACCATTACTTGCTCAGCCCCATCGGTTATTTTAGAAATTTTTCCGCCTTTAACGCCAACAATATCAGTTTTAACGATTTTCTCATCAGAATTCTCTTTTTCAAGCCATTCTGCATAATCTCCATTGCCAGATGCATAAACAACTCCACCATTGCTGTAACAACCTGCAAGAACGCTATTTGAAACAGGATCCGTCGCTGCAAAATTTATATCAATTGCTCTACAAGGGTCACTTGTCGCCCATCCAGCTAAGTTAGGGGTTGGCTCAACACCTTCTATTCTTCCATATCTCCAATAATCTCCTGAAGAAATATCATAAGGACCAGCGAAGGTTATAAAATTATTTCTTTTAGCTACAAAACCATCTTCTCCATTTGAGGAATTCCCATCGGAATCTGTATTCATGATTTGTAAAAACAAAACATCTTCGCCACTACCACTTTCCGTATCGTGTCCATTGTTACGAATAGCTACCACGTGATCGCCATCGAAATCTCCATCACCTTCAACTGCAAATTTCAATTTACCTATATTTCCACTTGCAAATTGCCATCCTATTCCAACAGGCATTGAGTTTTTCCAAAGCTGATCTGGTGAGCCATCAGAGTTGACATCTAATTGAACCCAATCACCATCATCTGTATCTATTATTGATGAAGGGTCTACCCAAGAGGCAAGACCGCTAGCGTCTGATTGTAATATATATCCATTTGAAGCCCCATTTGTCATTTTAAATCCTTGGGTTTCAGCTGTGCCAGCAA
>CAJXBJ010000061.1 GCA_913050195.1 uncultured Saprospirales bacterium | reverse complement strand
CTGCTTTTAGTTGATTCAAGTGGTTGTATCTCGCATGATAGCGTAACAATAAATGTGACTCCTTTTATAGGGGCTAATTTGCCCAATGATACATTAATTTGTTTTGGGGATAGCTTTTTAATGGCTGCTGTTTTGCAAGGTTCTGGATTGGGTAATCCTAATTTCACATGGCTTCCATCATACAATATTAGTGATACATCAATTATAGCCCCAACAGTATGGCCAGACGATACTACTGTGTATCATTTTATGATGTCTGATTCTCAAGGTTTATGTTCATTTAATGATTCTATTGCTATAAATGTTAACCCAGCTTTTAGTGTAGATATTTTGGATTCAAAAGCATTTATTTGTTTTGGTGATTCTGTGCAAATAAATACTAATATACTTGGTGTAGGTTCATTGCCTTATTCGATAAGTTGGACACCAACTAATGATATATTAAATACGGATAGTCTTAATAATGTGGCATTTCCTGATAGCAATACTACCTATTTATTGAGTGTGAGTGATCAAAGTTCTTGCTCGAGTATTGATAGTATTAAAATTAAGGTAAACCCAGAACTTGTATTGAATGCAGGAAATGATACCCTTACTTGTGGTTTTGATACTGTTGCTTTAAATCCAATTTTATCTGGTGGGACTGCGCCTTACGAAATTGTCTGGACGCCTTCTATTGAAATAAGTGATACATCCATTCTTAGTCCAATCGTCTATCCAACAAATACAACAACGTACTATGTTAATGTTTTAGACGATAGTAATTGTGTTGTTGGTCCCGATAGTATTACAATTAATGTTGACCCACCTTTAAATGTAAGTATGAATATCATAGGGCAAATGATCAATAGTACTTATGGTGACGGTTTTTGTTCTTATGACTCAATTGCTATTGAATACAATGTTAGTGGAGGCACTCCAGGTTATAATTTGAGTTGGTCATTAGCAAATGGGATTTTTGACCACCTTATATATGGTAGTTCTGCAATACTTGACACTCTATATTTGAAAGTACCTGATGACGCTAATTTAACATTAATTGTTAGTGATACAGCTAGTTGTACTAAGTCTGACACTGCCAGGATAAATATTCTAAAACCTACAATTAGCACTACACCACTTTGTTACATAGATGTTCCCTTAACATCAGATTTCTGTGTAGATTCTTTTGAAACAGGAACATTATTTGACTGGAGGTTTTCAAATCCATTGGATAGCTTAATCTATGGAAACTATGCAAGCTTTGATTCTATTGCTGATTCTTGTGTGCAAGCACATTTTGAGCATGTTGATTCTGGCGATTTTGTATTTAAGGTAGAGGTTAATGATACTGCAAAGGGATGTTTGGATACCCTGCAATTCACCTTTGTTAAGGATTCAAGTGTTAGTGTAGATTTAATTGCTCAAGATTCGTTTATATGTTATGGAGGACAAGAGCTACTAAGTGTCGTTGGTGACTCTTTAGATTTAAGCTATCTGTGGATAAACAATACGATAGGGGATACATTGCCTAATACAAGTCGCCAAATTAGTGTTAGTCCAATAATTACAACTGAATATAAAGTTGTTGTATTGAGGCATGGATGTTCTTTCGAGGATTCTTTAATAATAGATGTAAATCCTCTTTTGGATGTTGATGTTGGTACTGACTTAGATATCTGTATAGGAGATAGTATTGCGCTAAGCCCAGATACGAGTGCAAATGGTATTTCACCCCTTGTTTTTAATTGGACACCAGGGATTTATACTGGGGATAGTGTAATGGCAAATACTATGGCTTTTCCTACAGATACAACAGATTTTGTGTTGTCAGTTACAGATAGTATGCTCTGTGTTATTTCAGACACATTGCGTATTAATGTCACTAATCTTCAATTAAGCCTAGGAAATGATACGCTTATCTGTGCAGGAGATTCATTTACTTTTAATGTTGATACAGCTAATTTAAATGGATCTGCACCTTACACCTTTAATTGGACGCCTAATGATAGTTTAAGTAATCCAAATATTTCAAATCCATTATCCTTAAATATGGATAGCTTGCAAATTAAACTGACTGTTGAGGACGATAAAGGTTGTTTGATTACAGATAGTATTCAAATTGATGTGATACATTTTGAGATTGAAATTGGTATCGATACTACTTTGTGTTTAGGTGATTCTTTTATGATTAATACAGATACTGCAGTCTTTTCAGGTGTCTCACCAATTAATTATGCTTGGAATACTTCACTAGGGCTTTCAGATTCAAGTATTGCAGATCCAATGTTCAATGGCTTAGATAGTATTAAACTAATTTTAAGTGCCCAGGATGCTTTAGGTTGTCAAGCATATGATTCAATTTATGTTAATGTTGTTAATATTAATCTTGATCTTGGTTTGGATGTAGCTGTTTGTGCTGGAGATAGTTTTAGTTTTAATATAGATTCAAATGTATTTAATGCTAATGTTCCTTACCAGTATGAATGGACTTCTGCCATTAATGTTACAGATGCAAGTTCTCTTAACCCAATAGCCTACGCTGCAGATTCTTTTGCTCTTACATTGAAGGTTACAGATAGTCTGCTTTGTGAAAAAGAGGACACCATTAATATTAATATTATTCACCTCAGTATAGATGCAGGTAATGATACTCTGATTTGTTATGGCGATAGCGTACAACTTCAAGTTGATACAACATTAATTCCTGGGGTACCTCCTTATATATATAATTGGGCAACGGATACAAGTTTAAGTGCAATTAATATTTCTAATCCCATTAGTTCAACATTGGATACTGTTATCTATTATGTGAGTGTAGAAGATGCTATAGGATGTACAGCCAATGATAGTGTCATGGTTAATGTTAATCCTTCTTTTGTTGTAAGTGCAGGTCTTGATCAATTAATATGTTATGGGGATACTAGCCAGGTATTTATGCTTGTAGACTCCGTAAATACTGGTTTGTCGCCTTATACATATTCATGGGAGATGTTTATGGGGGGATTTTATAATTATATTTCTGATTCTACTGTCTTTGACCCTTATGTTAGCGCTTTGGACACAATGCTACTAGCAGGAAGTGTTACAGATGGTAGTAACTGTGTTGCAAATGATTCTATTTGGATCAATGTTAATCCTAAATTTATTTTAGATGCTGGCATAGATACAATGATTTGTTTTGGAGACTCTTTTGTGATGAGTATTGATACAATTACCTACCATGGAACGGCTCCTTACACCTATAGTTGGCAACCTAGCTTAAGTATCAATGATACTGCCTTGGCAAATCCTACCGTTTTCCCTTCAGATACTCAGCAGTACTTAGTTACAGCAACAGATTTTAGCGGCTGTACAAGTGCCGATAGTATAGTGATAATGGTAAATCCTGAAATTACTGCTAATGCGGGTGCGGATTTATTTATTTGTTATGGTGATAGTGTCCAATTAATGGCAGATACTTTAGGAAATAAAGGGGTTGGTAATCTAATCTTGGATTGGTTGCCAAATAATGACTTGAGTTCATTTAGTGAATTAAACCCTTATGCGAGTCCTACTACAAGTATAAATTATATATTGACTGTTTTAGATGCCAATCAATGTTCTGATAGCGATACAATGTTTTTAGAGGTTAACCCTTATTTAGAAGTTGATGCAGGAAGCGATTTGTTCATTTGTTATGGTCAAGAGGCATCATTAAATGCAGATACAAGTTTAGGGGCTGGAAGTCCTGCGTTGAGTTATAGTTGGATGCCTGTTATTGGATTAAGTGACGCTAATATTTTTAATCCAATAGCGAGTATTTTAGATACGACATTATTTACTGTGCTTGTGACGGATAGTAAAGGATGTCAGACTCAGGATTCATTAATAGTAAATGTGAATCCTTCGTTTATTATTGATGCGGGTAATGATACAAGTATTTGTGCGGGAGATACGGCAGCACTAAATGTTATCGTCAATACACAAAGTGGAACCCCTCCACTAACATACCAGTGGAGCCCAGATTCAAATTTGACACAGTCTAATATTATCAATCCATTAGCTATGCCATTAGACACACAAGTTTATATTGTTCAATCCATCGATGCTGAGGGTTGTGTTGCTATAGATAGTGTTGTGGTTAATGTGACTAACTTAGTCGTTAATGTAGGACCAGATAATTTTGTTTGTCACGGTGATAGTATTCAGTTAAATGTAAATACAAATGGTCATAACGGTACACCGAGTTATAGCTACTCTTGGCTGCCAGTGGCGGATTTAAATAATCCATTAATTGCTAATCCAATAGCAAAGCCGTTAATTAACACGAGCTATAGTCTAATTGTCCAGGATGATATTGGTTGTATTGGATATGATACTTTATTGGTTGATGTAAATCCTGAAATAATTATTGATGCTGGACCAACTCAGCAAATTTGTTTGGGAGATAGTATTCAAATAGCCTTAGATACAACGATTTCGCCAGGAACACCGCCTTTATCTTATAGCTGGAGTCCAGCAGGTTCGGTTAGTAATTCAAATATATATAATCCATTCTTTTATCCGCTAACAACTACGAGTTTTGATGTTCTTGTAACTGATAGTAGAGGTTGTACAAATTCAGATTTAGTTGAAGTTAGAGTAACTCATTTGGTGGTTAATGCCGGTAGCGATGCATTTATTTGTGAAAATGACAGTGTGCAATTATTTATAGACACAACGATATCCCCAGGAAATCCTCCAATGAGCTATCAATGGGCACCTTCATTTAGTTTGAATGACAATAATATATTCAATCCAATTGCTAATCCTAATGACACGACAGTATATATTGTTACAGTTACGGATGCTAGTAACTGTGAGTATGTAGATACTATTATTGTTAATGTGGGCCATTTAGATATTGATTTAGGTGCAGATAGATTTATATGCTATGGTGAAAGCACACAAATCATTGTCGATACAATTAGTTCTCCGGGAAATCCACCGTATCAATATCAATGGGTGCCTTCTATTGGTATGAATGCGAGTAATATATCTGATCCATTGTTTAATCCATTAGATACTCAGAAATATTATCTTACAATTACAGATGTAACTTTATGTGAAGCAACAGATAGTATTACAATAAATGTTAATCCTCAATTTAAGGTGAGCCTAGATGATTCAATTTTTATTTGTAATGGTGATTCAGCATATTTTAGTGTTGATACAAATGTAATGCCCACTTATCCGCCTTATAATTATTTATGGTTAAATGTGGATAGCCTAAGTAATCCTAATGGTCATGCGACTTATGCCAACCCTATTGATACCACCACATATACAGTTATTGTTAGTGATGCGAATAATTGTACGGCCTCTGACAGTATTAAAATAAATGTAAACCCTAGTCTTAAAATAGATTTAACCTCAGATAAGAGCTTTTTGTGTTATGGGGATACTGCTCAACTTAATGCGTATTTAATTGATTCAGGAACTTTAGGTACACCAGTTGGGCATGTATTTGAATGGTTAGAAACGGACTCATTAAGCGATTCTACATTGTTAAATCCCTATGCTAACCCAACAAGTAGTATTATTTATCAGATTAGAGTAACGGATGGCAAGCTTTGTACAGATGAGGATCACTTATATATACGTGTTAATCCAGCCTTAAGTGTAGAAGCAGGTGAAGGTGATACAGTATGCGCATGGGAATCTGTGCAGCTAAATGCAATGGTAGTTGACTCTGGTACATTAGGAGTGCCTGCGCCATTTGGTTATTTGTGGTCGCCATCTAAAGGCTTAAATAATGAAGCAGTTCAGAACCCTTTAGCAAATACGGATACTACAACAATGTATTATGTTGAAGTGGTTGATTCTAATTTATGTACTGCTATTGATAGTGTTGAAATAAAAGTAAGTCCACCAATTCTTGTGAATATAGGAAATGATACTTCTATATGTTATAAGGAAGTGATTAGTTTGAATGGTCAAATTTCAGCAGGAATACCGCCTTATAGCTTCACATGGACTCCAGCTGCACTTTTGAGTAATCCTAATATTTTAAATCCTCAATCTACACCATTAGATACAACAGAATATGTTCTAATGGTTCTTGACTCAAATTCATGTACAGCATCAGATACAATGGTGGTTTATGTGAATCCACCATTTGAGATTGATGTTCAGGCAGATACAAATTTCTTATGTTTTGGAGATAGTACATTGCTTAAAGTAGACACATTAAATCTTAATGGGGGTAGTCCGCCATATAATATTCTATGGAGTCCATCAGACTCTCTAAGCTCTACTAACTTCTCGATAGTTAGAGCAAATCCAACGGATTCTACAATGTATTATGTAGAAATGGTTGATTCAAGTGGATGTGCGGAATATGATTCTATACTTATCGGGGTAAATCCGTCTTTAGAAATTGAATTGACGGCTGATACTAGTTTTATTTGTTTTGGAGATTCACTGGATTTAAATGTGCAATTAATTGGTCCTGGTACCCCTGGGATACCTACTTCACATATATATGTTTGGAATCCTGTGGATAGTATTAGCGATACGACTATACTTAGTCCTTTTGCAAATCCTACTCAAAATACAGACTATACAATGACAATTATTGATGGTAATTTATGTTCATTTACTGATAGCATTACAATATTAGTTAATCCTGAACTAAGTGTTGATGTTGGGGGAGATGTTACGATTTGTGAGAATCAAAATCATATTTTAAATGCACAAATAACTAATCCAGGGACGCCCGGTTCACCAGCTGCACATTCTTATAATTGGAGTAATGCCAACTTGCTCAATAACGCAACTGTCTATAACCCAAGTGCAACACCAGATTCTACAACTGTATTTGCAGTGACTGTAACTGATTCAAAATCATGTAGTGCAGAGGATAGCATGATACTTTTTGTTCATGTACTTGCGGCATATTCTGGGCTAGATGATACAGTATGTAAGAATGGTTCCATTAACCTTAATGCTATTTCTAATGGTGATGTGTATTGGTATGATAATGGTGCTAATGGTGTGTTTTTACCTAGTCAAAATGGTTTAAATGTAACTTATGAACCTCATTTAGACAGTGTGGGTGATAAAATTATTTCGATTGTAGTTACAGATCCACTTGGTGTATGTGTTAATTATATAATTGACACTATGTTGTTGCATATTGCACCAAACCCAATTGGTTCAACCGTACTTTTAACAGACTCAATTTGTAGTATGGATACTATAGATATTGGTGGTAGTATAATTAATGCACAAAGTGTGTCATGGACAGATAATAGTTTAGGTGGAAGTTTCTTGTTACCACTTGATAGTATTTCCAATAAATATGTTCCTAGTCAAATGCAGTCAGGTTCTGTGTTTTTATCTATGATTTCTTATGGTTCAAGCTATTGTCCATCTGATACAAGCCATTTGTATTTTGACGTGCAATCTTCGCCAAGGGTGGAATTGGATAGTGCTTATCGAATATGTCAAAGAGATTCTGTTGCCTTGAATCCTCAATTTTTTAATGCGCAAAGTCCATATTGGACAGACTCAAGTATGGGGGGGCACTTTTTAGGGGCCATGCAGGCACCGATATATGTGAATAATGATACATCTGCGAGCTATTATATATATGTCCGTACGGAATCAGATACTTTCTGTAGGCCTCATATTGATTCTGCATGGATGGTGGTTGATTCACTTCCTAATGTTGAGCTTGTTCAATTAGATTCAGCCCTTTGTTATACAGATTCGGTGGCATTACAAGCAAGTGGGGCAGAATACTATTTTTGGAGTTCAACGGATGCGCTTATAAATGATTCATTACCCGATTCAACAGCATTTGTTCAAACTCAATTTAATGGAACGACAACCTTTACTGTTACAGGCGTAGACAGTCTAGGGTGCTCTACAACTGCATTGCTAGAAGTATTGACGAAAGAAAACGTCAAACCTGTGGCAGAAGCTGTTTATGATCCAATGCAATGCTATCCTTTGGATGTAGAGTTTGATATTAATGCAAGTTTGCCGATTGGAGTAAGTATAACAGATGTAGATTGGGTTTTTGGTGATGGCAATAGTTCTTCGAATTTTAATCCAATTCATGTATTTGAACGTAGTTTGGATTCTTCGTATCCAGCAAAATATCAGGTAATTATGAGTCTACAGTATTCTAATGCTTGTGTCAATGGTGATACAGTTTATGTGGATGTTTGTGAGAATTTTATATTGCCTAATGTGTTTACTCCAAATGGGGATGGCCAAAATGATGTCTTTGAAATTCCGGGTTATTATCAGCTAGGTGGACCATGTCATTTTGTATTACATGATAGATGGGGGAATCTTATTTATGAGTCATTAGATTACACCAACGATTGGAATGGTACAAATATTAAAGGTAAAAATGCAGCACCTGGTTTGTATTATTATTCCTTGCGTTGTTCAGATAATAAAGCTTGGACAGGTTGGATTCGATTAATACGATAATTAAAATTCAGAAGTAAAATGAAAGGTGATTTCTGGATATTCAGAAATGTCTAGATTTAAGCCATACTTAGAGTCTGATAGGTAAACTAGCTTGCCCTCTTTATCGTGCGCCATGTATTTTGCTTTTCGTCTTGAAAATTCTTTTATTTGATTTTCATCAGAACATTCTAACCAGCAAGCTTTATGCAATTGAATTGGCTCATAGCGGCATTTTGCACCATACTCATGTTCAAGTCTGTATTGTATTACATCAAATTGTAAAGCTCCTACAGTTCCAATAATTTTTCTGTTATTAAAACTACTGATGAAAAGTTGAGCTACGCCTTCATCCATAAGCTGTTCAATTCCTTTTGCTAGCTGTTTATACTTAAGAGGGTCCGCATTTTCTATATATCTAAATAGTTCTGGGGAAAAGCTTGGTATGCCTTTAAAATGCAATTGCTCACCGCTTGTTAGGCTATCGCCAATTTTAAAATTACCAGTGTCGTGTAAGCCTACAATATCACCTGGATATGCATATTCAACAATATCTTTTTTATCTGCCATAAATGCCGTAGGACTAGAAAATTTGAGATTTTTTTTATGACGCACATGTAAGTAATTTTTATTACGTTCAAATAGGCCGGAGCAAATTCTTAAAAAAGCTATACGATCTCTATGTTTTGGATCCATATTAGCATGTATCTTAAATACAAACCCACTAAACTTTTCTTCATCTGGACGTATTGTACGCTCTTCTGTTGAAGCTGGAAGAGGCGATGGAGCAATTTCAATAAAGCAATCTAAAAGTTCTTTTACTCCAAAATTATTAATAGCACTACCAAAAAATACAGGTGCAATTTCTGCTGATAAATAAGTGTTAAGATCAAAATCATCATATACACCATTAATTAGCTCTATTTCTTCTCTAAACTGTTCCGTAAATGGAGTGATATAATTATCAAGTTTAGGGTCGTTTATATCTGAAAATGTGATTACTTCTTCTTCGCTTTGCTTACCATGTGCTTTAAATAGAACCAGCTCTTGTTTATATATGTTATAAACTCCCTTAAACTCTGGTCCCATGCTTATTGGCCAGCTTAGCGGGCGGACTTTTATTTTTAATTTTTGCTCGACTTCATCCAGTAAATCAAAAGCATCTTTGCCCACACGGTCTAATTTATTAATAAAGACCATGACCGGGGTGTTGCGCATACGACACACTTTTGCTAGTTTTTCTGTTTGGGCTTCTACACCTTTGGCAACATCAATTACAATGATGACACTGTCTACTGCAGTTAGTGTTCGAAAAGTATCTTCTGCAAAATCCTGATGTCCTGGAGTATCAAGGATATTTATTTTTTTATCCTTGTAATTAAACCCCATAACTGAAGTTGCTACAGAAATGCCTCTTTGACGCTCAATTTCCATGAAATCGGAGGTCGCCGATTTTTTGATTTTATTAGACTTAACTGCTCCTGCAACTTGAATAGCTCCACCAAATAAAAGCAACTTTTCAGTAAGCGTTGTCTTACCTGCATCAGGATGTGAGATAATAGCAAAGGTTCTACGCCGTTCAATTTCATCAATAAAGCCCATTCAAAAAATCTTTAAAGGGCAAAGTTAGCTAATTAGGCCGATTCCTCTGGTTTATCTGCAGTATAATCTCTCAATTTCTCAGCAACAAATGTTCCTTGAATAATTTGATCTTGAAAATCTTTCATTGCATTTGGAGAATGAGGTATTAAAATAGAAGTGTTTTTAGAATTTGACCCCACATTGTTTAAGGTGTCAAAATATTGGGTTAAGAGTACAAACTGCATAACTTCTTCATGTGTTACATCCTGCAAGCTTTTTTGGAAGTCTTCTACAGATTCTTTAAACCCACGGACAATTTCTAACCGTTGTTGAGCGATACCTTCTCCTGACAGTCGCTTTGATTCAGCTTCAGCTTCAGCTTCTTTAACTATTTTGATTTTCTTTGCTTCAGCTTCTTCTATCGCAGCCTCTTTATCTCTTTTTGCAGCATTAATTCGATTCATTGATTCTTTTACATTATGGTCAGGGTCAATATCGGTGATAAGGGTTTTAACAATATTATATCCATAATCTTTCATAATGTTTGCAATATTCTGCTTTACGGCATTAGCGATATCATCTTTTTTAGAAAAAACATCATCTAACTCAAGTTTTGGAACCTCAGCACGCACATCATCAAAGACATAAGATGAAATCTGAGATAATGGGTCATCTAAGTCATAGAAGGCATTTTTTATTAGGCTCTCCATGACTTGAAACTGTACAGAAATCCTAAGACGGACAAAAACATCATCTGAGGTTTTTGTTTCTACTTCAACGTCCAACTGTTGAACCTTTAAATTAACGATACCTGCTTTTTGATCAATAAATGGTATAATAAAGTTTATGCCTGCTTCTTTGTGATCAACATATTTCCCAAACCTCTGTATAATAACGGCGGTTTTCTGTTTTACAATAATAATAGCTTTAAAAATCAGTAGAAGAAAAATTACTAGAATAGGCAATAACATTGTCTCCATAGTTTTCGTATTAATTTTAGTTAATGCCAAGTTAATAAAATTATTATGTTACGGAGAGGGTTTTTTAAAAAATCAGTTTGGCTTAGTATGGGTGCTCTATTGGGTGCAAATAGGTTAAGTGATGAACGCATTTTTAAGTTCAAAAACTCTTTCAATGAGTCAGATTGGGACACATTAAGATCACAGTTTGAAATTTGTCAGCGAAAAGCTTATTTCAATTCAGCTACTATAGGGCCTAGCCCTGAAATTGTTATGCAAAGTGTATTTAATAAAATGCGCGCCATTAATGAGAAGGGCAGTTATCGAGGTTCAGAAAAGGCAAGAGAGGCCTTAGCTAATTTTTTTAGTGTTAAAGTTGAAGAAATTTGTTTAACCCATAATGCAACAGAGAGTATCAATATTATATCGCAAGGATTGGCGCTAAAGAAAGGAGATGAGGTTATTATTAGTGATCAAGAGCATGTTGGACATGCATTGCCTTGGTTAAATAGAGCGGAACAGATTGGAATAAAACTGAAAGTATTTAAAACAGCTAAAACTTCGAAGGATAATTTAAACAGGATTTTGAGTTTAATTACAAAAAGAACAAAGGTGATTTCCATACCTCATGTTAATTGTACCACAGGAACTCGAATGCCAATTGAATTAATTGGTAACGAATTAATTGATAAAGAAATATTTTTTCTAGTTGATGGTGCTCAAGCAGTCGGAAATATTGAATTAAACTTAGATGCTTTGCCATGTGACTTTTATGCGGCAAGTTGTCATAAATGGTTATTAGGGCCTAAGGGTACTGGATTTTTATATATTAA
>CAJXBJ010000060.1 GCA_913050195.1 uncultured Saprospirales bacterium | reverse complement strand
ACAAATAACAGTATCCAATCAAGGAGTATATTGGGTAGAATCTCCGGATAGCTGTGGATCAATAGCCAAAGACACCTTTTACATAAACACTTACGATTGTTCACCAACAAATTCTGCCATTTATTTACCTACTGCATTTTCTCCAAATAAAGACGGCTTTAATGACCATTATACTGTGAGAGGATACGGTATTAAAGAGATGGAGCTGAATATCTATGATAGATTTGGAACTATTGTATTCTCATCTGACAACTTAAACAATAGTTGGGATGGAAGGACGAACGGTCAAGAACAAAACCAAGGAGTCTACATTTACTATATAAGATACCTGTTTGAAAATGAAACAAAGTTCAAGACGAAGAAGGGAAATATCACATTAATTCGCTAATAAGCCTCTTACTCTTAAAAAAATGATTTTAGCTTACTACATTTGCATTTGCAGCTATTATTAGATGATTAATATCTCAAACATATCACTTTCCTTTGGTGCACGGACTTTGCTAAATGACATAAGCTTTACCATAGCTCCCGGTGATCGTATAGGACTCATTGGAAGAAATGGTGCAGGCAAGTCTTCTTTATTAAAAATCATATCTGGGGAATACAGTCCAGACAAAGGCAATATTAGCAAACCAAACCAAAGCACAATTGGAATTCTGAAACAGGATATACTTGAAAAAAAAGGCATAAGTATTCGACAAGAAGTACGCTCATCATTTATAAAAATTAAACGCCTAGAAGAACAACTAGCAGAAATTAATGTTGCCTTAGAAACCCGTACTGATTATGAGTCGGAAGGTTACTCTAAGCTAATAGAAGACTTAAATACATACACAGACCAATTCACTAATTTGGGAGGTTATACTCTTGATGAAGACATGGAAAAAGTCTTAACAGGACTTGGTTTCAAACAAAACGATTTTGAAAAGGACGTGTCTACATTTTCTGGTGGTTGGAAAATGCGTATTGAATTAGCAAAACTCTTATTGCAAGACCACGTTTTACTTCTCTTGGATGAACCTACTAACCACTTAGATATGGAGTCTATAATGTGGTTAGAAAACTTTCTTGTACAACAAAACAAAACAGTAATTCTAGTATCTCATGATGTTGAATTCCTAAATCGAGTATGTAACCGAACTATAGAAGTTAGTCTTGGACGTTTATATGACCATTATGGCAATTATGACAAATATCAATTGTGGCGTGTAGAGGTCAAGGAAAAACAAATTCAATCAAAGAAAAACCAAGATCGTAAGATTGCTCAAACGGAACAGTTAATTAATAAATTCAGAGCCAAAGCCAATAAAGCGAGCTTTGCTCAATCGTTAATAAAACAGCTAGATAAAGTTGAACGCATAGAAGTTGATGAAGAAGACACAAGGGCAATGCGCTTTTATTTTCCTTCTGCCCCTAGAGCTGGCGAAGTTGTTTTAAAAGGCCAAGAACTCAGTAAAAATTATGGAAGCTTAAATGTCTTTGAGAACATTAACCTCGAAATATATAGAAATGAAAAAATTGCCTTCGTTGGTCAAAATGGCCAGGGTAAATCAACCATGGTAAAAATGATTGCTGAGGGTCTTGGCCACAAAGGACAATTAGACTTGGGGCATAATGTTGTACTGGGCTATTATGCCCAAGAACAATCTGAAAAAATACAAGGTAATGAGAGTGTGCTTGAAAATGTAGAATCTGAGGCAGGAGATCAAAACGCCCTTCACATCCGCAAACTACTTGGTTCTTTCATGTTTAGTGGTGAAGAGGCTGATAAAAAGGTTAGTGTACTTTCTGGAGGTGAAAGAGCTCGTCTAGCATTGTGCAAGCTTCTTCTTAAGCCCATTAACTTATTGGTAATGGACGAACCAACCAACCACCTTGATATAATATCAAAAAATGTCTTAAAGGAGGCATTAAAAAAATATGATGGCACTTTATTGCTTGTTTCGCATGATAGAGACTTCTTAGAGGGATTAGCAGAAAAAACTTATGAGTTTAAAGATGGTAATTTAAAAGAGTATCTAGGAGGCATTGAATATTTTCTTGAGAAACGTGAATTAGATTCAATGCGGGCCTTAGAGTTAGCCAAAAAGGAAAAGTCAAAGAATAGCAAAAAAACAAGTGATCATCAACAGAACTATCAAGAACGTAAGAAATCTGAAAAAGATGAACGTAAGCGCCAAAATCAAATAAAAAAATTGGAGAGCGAAATTGAAAAACTAGAAACACGCATTGCTGAGCAAGAAGCCAATCTAAAAGACCCAATTAAATTTCAAGAGCTATCCTCTGATTCTAACTTTTTTAGCGCTTACGAAACAGATAAAAAAACTTTGGATACTCTACTTGAAGAATGGGAAGATTTAATTGATTAAGTTTTTAAATAATTTAATTAGATTTATACATAAATCAGCTTATGACCAATTTGCTTTCCGTAGTAATCCCTGCCTATAATGAGGAAGTATCACTTGAAACATATCTGCCTGAAGTGATTAATCATTGCAAGCGAAACAACTATACTTTAATCATAGTTAATGATGGCTCAAAAGATAAAACTGCAGAAATACTAAAAAAATATGAAGGAGAAGCTACGCTTAAAGTTGTCACACATAAAGTTAATAGGGGTTATGGAGGAGCTATAAAGTCAGGCATTAAATCTGCAACGACTGATTTTGTTATTACCATAGATGCTGATGGGCAACATTACTTAGAAGATATAGGCAAATTGCTAGATGCCACTATAAAGGAAGATGCAGACATGCTCATTGGCAGTAGAAAGGGAAATAAAGGACAAGACTGGTATAGAAGTCTTGGCAAACATTTGATTAGAAGTATTGCTAGGGCAATGGTGAAAATGAATATTTATGATCTGAACTCAGGCATGAAACTGTGCAATACAAAACTTGCCCAAAAATATTTGAAGCTATGTCCAGATTCCATGGCATACAGTGATGTTATCGCCTTGCTTTTCATAAATCTAGGTCATAAAGTAGAAGAAAGACCAATTAGAATCAAAGAACGTATTGGAGGTGTTAGCACAATTTCAACAATGACAGCAGTAGAGACTATAAAAGAAATCCTAAATGTTGTGGTTTTGATGAATCCTATGAGGCTTTTTGCTCCTTTGGGAATGTTTTTTATTTTGGTAGCAATTGCATGGGATATTCCGATTTTCATAAAGTCTCTTGAAGACCCAACAATTGATGGAGTTAGTGTTGGAGCCCTTTTACTATTTATGACAGGACTTATACTTTTTATGTTTGGATTTATTGCTGAACAATTAGCGCTTATTAGAAAAAACCAAATTTAATTAATCATAATTGGATGACTGAAAAAGTTCACATTTATGATAAAGAGGCAAAAAAAATTAGCGCATATTTAATCAATGAGAACATCTCTTCTGATTTAGTTGATTTGTATGCAGAATGCTTAATCAAGAAGCTTGAAATAACAAAAATTACTGATTCAGAAAAAACATTATGGTCTATTGCATTAATGCATACTCTTTTTTTAGACTCTATAGATAATGCGTTAAGATTTTATAATTCCTACTCACCAATCAGGGCTCGTATTTATATTATGGCATGTATATTAGAATGTCAGCCAACTTATATTAATTATTTCTTAATAGAGAAAAAAACCATTTTGGACCTATTAAAACTTTTCATAGAATTTATATTATACCCATTTAAGCTAGCTCTAGGCTTCTTTCTAATATTGATATTTCATAATAATGGATGAGCTATTTGATAATATTATAATAGGTTCTGGACTTACTGGCGTACATGCTGCACAAACTTTAGTTGAGGCTAACAAAAAAGTCTTAATGCTTGATGTTGGCTACACAAACAAAAAAATAAATGAATCAGAAGTTTCTAATAGTTTTTTAGACTTACGCAAAAATAATACTGCACAAAAAGATTTTATTTTAGGCAAAAATCTCGAATCAATTCATTGGGGAGACTTAAAAGTTGGAGCCCAACTTACACCATCTCGACAGCACATAATAAAAGACGTAGAAAAATACTTACCCATTGAATCAAGCTCTTTCAAACCTTATCAAAGCTTAGCAGCTGGAGGGCTCGGGGCTGCATGGGGAGCCGGAGCCTACTGTTTATCATCCAAAGAACTATCTAAAATGGGACTTAACACTTCAGAAATACAAGATGCTTATAACACTATAGAGCAACGTATTGGAATTAGTGGATATATAGATGATGGAAGTCCTTATTGTAATGCTGCACTAAATCATATACTACCTCCTGTCCAAATGGACAATCAGTCTGAATTGATTTACAACAACTATAAGACAAACATAAAGTCACTAAATAGAAATGGCATATTCTTGGGGCGTTCAAATTTAGCCGCATTAACACAAGATATGGGTGAACGAAAAAAACTAAGCTATAGAGAAATGTCTTTCTATGATGATCACCATGCCAGTGTATACCGTTCATGGATGACCTTAGAAGAGCTCAAAAAAAATAAAGTATTTCAATATGAGCCTTTAACTCTAGTGACTCACTTTAAAGAATTCAATGACCATATTGAAGTCTATGCTATTTCTACTAATAGCAATAAAAATATTCAATTTAAATGTAAGCGATTAATCCTTTGTCCAGGTGTTTTAGGGACTACAAAAATATTAGCTAGGTCATATCAATGTTTTGATCGCTTCCCAATAATGTGCAACCCATATTCATATATACCTTGTCTTAGTTTGAGAAGAATCGGGCTACCTATTGAAAAAAACAAAACTGCATTATCACAATTGTTTCTGTATCATGATCCAGAAAACACTAATGTTGATGTATCCGTCGGCGCTTTTTATTCTTATAGGTCATTAATGTTATTTCGACTGATAAAAGAAAGTCCCTTGGGCTTTAGAACTAGCATAGCTTTAATGAGATATTTGCTTTCGGGTATAAGTGTTTTGGGGCTTCATCATTCAGAAGAAGGAGGACCAGAAAAGTATCTTCAATTGACTAAAGACAATAGCCCAAGCGGATTTAAGCTAAAAGCTGAATATATACACACACAAAACGAAATAAAATCAATTGCAAAAAGGAACAAAGCAATTAAATCAAAGCTTTCAAAATTAGGCTTGATTGGACTGAAAACTATTACGCCAGAATCTGGTGCAAGCATACATTATGCTGGATCATTATCAAATAGCCAAAATGAAATGTCCATCAATGAAAATGGTCAACTGATAAGATCCAAAAATATCTTTATTGCTGATGGCTCTGGCTTTAAGTTTTTACCAGCTAAAGGGCTAAGTTTAACTCTAATGGCTAATGCACACAATGTGGCCAAAAAAATCATTGAAATTGACAGCAAATAAACATATTGCAATTACAGGATCCAATGGATTTATAGGTTCTGAAATTAAAAAACACCTTCTAAAAAAGGGTTATAAGCTAAGCTGTTTGCAAAGAAATATTCCTGCACAAAAAGAAAAGGGTGTTACTTATATTAAGTATGAACTTTCAAATAAAAACGCTCTTCATAAACTAGAAGATGTAACACATATAATACATACAGCTTATCAAGCTTATAATATAAAGTCCAAAAATGCGGATTCAACGAATATAATAGGCACCAGTGCTCTAATTGAATATGCAAAATTGAAGAATATTCCAATAACTTTTCTTTCAACCTTATCTGCTCATAATAAGGCAAAATCTCACTATGGGCTAAACAAGCTGTATTTAGAAGGCCTTTTTAACTTAGAAAAAGACTGCATTTTAAAGCTAGGCCTTGTTATTGGGTCTAAGGGTCTATTCTCAAAAATCAAGGAGATTATTAACAAAGCTTTATTTATACCATTAATTGGTGGAGGCAAACAGCCTATTCAAACCATAGGAATTACAGACTTGCACATTGTCATTGAGAACATAATCTCAAAGAACATTAAGGGTCGCTACAATGTAGCTGAAGAAATGGCATTTCCTATGATGGAGTTGTACACTAACACTGCTGACTATTTAAACAAAAAAATACGCTTTGTTCCTATTCCCTACTGGCTAATATATAACACATGTCAGATTTTGGAGTTTTTTGGGCTAGAACTTCCAGTTAGCTCTGAAAGCGTTATAGGACTTAAATGTTTAAGAAAGTTTGAAACTGCTAAAGACATTAAGACTTTAGGAGTATCTATTTCTACATTTAAAGAAAATCTAAAAAAACTATCTTAACTGCTCCCGGGCAAACTCAAGGTTGTTAATCGCTAATTTTGAATTTGGATCCAAGTCCACAGCCTTTTCTAATGCCTCTATTGCTTTTTGCCATTGCCCTAAGCTATTGTATGACGCGCCTATGTTATTATAGGCTATAGCATAGTCTGGCTTTAAATCCAATGCCCTTAAACTGTATTCAATACACTTTAAATAGTTTCCAGAACTATAATAAGCCAAACTTAATTTTACAAAGTTATCTGCAGAAGGGTAATCCACAATTAATGCTTGAAGATCTTCTAGTGTTAAACCCTTGCCTTTATCCTTATTCTTTGACTTTTTACTATCAAAGCTTGATCGCTTGGGTTTATTATACGCATAATACTTACCATTTATATTTAGCACATTATCAGGTTCTAAAATATAATTATTAGGTGTGCTCGAATAGTTGGAAAGTATACACTTTGACTGCCCATAGCTAGCGTCTTTTGAAGACACCTCAATAGAAGTATTACTATTCTCAATATGAACTACCCCAATTATACAGTTTGACTGTTCAGACAGACTTAGCCCCTTGTCCGCTGATTTAATTAAAAGATTACTACCCTCAATTGTTGACCCCTCGCTAAGAAAAACGCCATTTCCTTCAAGGTTCTCCATATAAACCTTTTCAAAATCAAGTGTTGAACTTTTCAAACGGATACCATCGCCCTTGACTTTAATAAATCTCGCATCTTTAATGCTCCCAACACTATACTGAATTTGAAAAGCATTCTTATTACATTCATACAGGCTAATATTTTCTAATTGGAAATTACTGCGAGTAAAGCGCAGACAATTAGCCGCTTTAAATGACCTAAACTCACAATCCATTAAGACTATATTTGACAGATAAAAACTTAAACCAGCATTTAAATTAATACCACTTTTTGCCACTGGCTTTAGATCCTTAAAAGAGCAATATCTAAATACAGACTCTTCATTTGAACTAATCAATATTCCGCCTCCTAACGAGTCTCCTGACTCAAAAATTACAGCCTTTTCAATATTACCCTCTGCCCTAATCGACCCATAGCTTATTAAACTTGCACTATTAAAAAACCGAATGTGACTACCAGCTTCAAAAAGGACATTGTAGCCTTTTGGAATAAACACATCAGATTCTATATTTGTCAGCCCAGCTTTAAACAAAAGTTTTTTACTCTTCTTATCTAGCATCACACGATCCTTTATTACATCAAAACCTATGAGTTTATCTTTAGATAGCATCTCTTTAGATAATACATTTTGATGATAACTTACTGGAAAAACATGTTCTATGTCACTTCCTGCAATTTTGGCCCTAACACTGATATTTGATTTCTTGTTAATCTTGGTTAATATCTTGGACGGAATCTCAAATAAAACCTTTTCACTTTTAGAAGCATTTTTAAAAGGTCTACCAAATATAAATTTGGTGCTCTCTGGCTTAATGAAGTGATCTCCTACTTCAACACCTGTAATTTCAATAGGCAGTGGTGATAAATTTGAAATATCTATATACAACTTAGGGCCAATTAAACTTGCAGATGTTCTAGCTTTTAAAAGCTTTTTATCATTTAAATAAGACTTTATGATATATTGATTCTTCGCCAATATTTGAAAATGCGTTTTATAGTCAACATAAGCTGGATAAGCTTGCGTAATTTCCTGTATCAACCCTCGATATTCTTCTTGAATCTCGGATTTAAAGTTTTCTAATAGTTGCACATTGGTAATTTCCCTTAGTGCGCGTATATATTCCTTATAAAATTCTTTATCACTGAAAACAATTTCAAACCAATTAACTTCATTAGGCTTCTTTTCAAGAAATGTGTTATCTGCTGAGCCTACTAGACCTTCTTCACTTAATAGTTGAAAACTGTAATTATCAAAACCTATTGGTTCAAGTTTAGAAAGAATTGGATCATAATAAAATCGAATATTTGTATGTAAGACTGAATGATGCTGAGTTGTCCCAAAAAGATCTTTGATAGCAAAAAGCCTTGCCATTGACTTTATATCTATTACATCTGAAACACTGAGTTCTCCACTCTTTAGTTTAAGCAGCATTTCTGATGCAATATCCATCTGCTTCTTAAAATCTTCATTCTTATTACCCTTTTTGGCTCCATAAACACTCACATCACTAACGGCATACCCATCGTGATACCATTCTATAAACTTGTCTCTTCGCTGACGCTTCGATAAAAGATTCCAATAATATGCATCATCAAATTTTAATATAGGTCCATCTAATCTTCCATTGCTTTGCATAAGCGCCTTATCAAAACCTTCCTCAATTGCTTGAATGCCCCAATATTTTTCATTCACATAAACATGAGCAAACATATACCTTAAACCTATCAGCCCATTACTTTTCAAAAACTTATGATAGAACCATTCATTTACATACTCTCTAGTTTTAGGATGCTGAAGTGAGAATTTTCTCATACCAAAAACTGATGCCCCCTTATCAACATATACCCTCAATGACCACTTATCATATTTATACCAATGATCACTTAAATCTCCTTTTAACCTAAGACGCACATTTACCATGGTAGAATCTAAGGTTAACACACCCTTTACTTTATCCCTATAATCGGGAGAAAGCACCCCAATAAACAATGCAGATTCCCTATTTTTTCGCAAAGTATTTATTCCATCATCATCAATAGAAATTCTTATTACGGGAAGATTTGCATTCTGTCCTTTGGCAATAGTTATAAATAACAGACCAACAAATAATAGTATAATATGGATGTTTCTAAAGATCATTTAATATCCATTAAGTTCTTTTTACTCCAATTTAAATTATTCCTAGCTAAGTTGTTCTCCGGATCTGATTTTAAAGCTTTTTCACAGGCCATTATTGCCTCTTTAAAGAGACCTAATTCATTATAGGCCGCACAAATATTATTATAAGTTTTGGAAATTGGCTTGTATCCCAGCTCTATTGATTTCAAAGATGCTTGAATACTTTTACGGAACATCTTCTTATTGTAATAATAAAGTCCTAAATCAAAATAATTTTTCCCCGTAGGAGATTTCGTAACAACACTTTCCATATCTATAATCTCCTTTAACTTTCTTAAGGCCTCTGCTTTATTATTTTTTGCTATTTGAAGTTTAGAATCATACTTAATCGCCATATCAGCATACTTGATAGCTAGTTGGTATTCATTGAGCATTAAGTAAGATGCAGCGATATTATTATAAGCTGATGCATATTTCGAATCAAATTCAATCGCTTTTAAAGAATACTCTATACAAGCCTTATAATTAGTCAAGTTATACGCCTTTAGGCTTAATGACAAGTATTGCTCTCTTGATGGGTTTATAGCAATTCGCTCGGCCTCCATATCAAGCACACCTTGTTTTTTTAATGCTGCCCTATGAAAAGCTTGTAATGCCGTGTCATTTGGGTCAAGCTTTAAACTTGACAGAACCAATGACTCCATCCTATCCCAATCTTCTTTAATAAGCAGCACTTCTAATAAAAGTTTACGTGCAACAAGATCAGACCTTGATAAGTTTATGCACTGTAATAACTTTTGCACAGCTTCATCATAGCGTTTACGATCTTTTAAAAAGCGTCCATAATAATACCAAGGTGTATGAAAGTTATACCCGTACTTAATGGCTAATTTATGATAGGATTCAGCCTTAACAAAATCTTTTTTAGCCTCATACAAAACACCCATATTAGTATTAAGAACATAATACTTACCATTTAAATCATAGGCTCTCTTAAAATATACTTCTGCAGTATCATATTCCGCTATTGATAACATACGAACTCCATAATTCATCAAGCCTCTCCCATTTTTAGGACTTTTAACAGTTACATCTTTCCACAAGCTAAAGCCATTATCCCAAACTTCATTCCTCTCATAAGTTCCATAAGAAAATCCAAAAAACACTAAAGAGATAAAACCAATAGATAGTATATTAAATAACCTTTTTGAGGAGAGATACTTTCTATAAAGTAAGTAAGCGGACCAACACACACTAAGGACAAGACCTACATAAGGGTAAAAAAGTCTATGATCATTCATAACTTCAGACAATGCAACAAATGATGTTGGAGCTAAAGCCAGAAAAAACCACACTAAACCAAAACTAATTGGTTTAAGCTCTTCTTTAACAGCACAAAAAAACATGATTACACATAGAGCTAAAATCACACCTATACCTATCCAAAATTCAATATGCCAAATATCATTTAATGGCAACCAATCTGTATCTGCACTAAGCTGAACCGGCAGAAAAAATGTACCCAAATAATGTGCAATCACACCAGGCTGTGTAATTATATAATTATAAAGTGACTTTCCACCAGTCATATATGTATCTGGAGTAAAATGTTTAAATACAAAATAGAGCAATAACGATAAAAGCATAGCAGGAAAAGCATGCGCAAAGAGCTTTCTCCAAATATTCTCCTCAAAAAGAAGTACGTACCACACTAGCATCGGAGCAAACATTACCGATGTTGGTTTTGATAAAGCACCCAAAATTATAGGCACTAGATATATATAATACTTTTGAGCCCATTTAACGTTCTGAAATAGATAAAAGGCCATAACCACAAATAATGTAGAATAAATATCCGCCCGGGCAATAATGTAATTGACTGTTTCCGCATTAGCAGGATGAATCAGGTATAATCCCGATGCTAAAATACTAAATAGACCGATGCTAATCGATGAAAGTTCTAGACCCTTCATTCTTGACAAGAGTCCTTTAAAAAACAAAATCATCAAAAACCCCTGTAATACAAAAGCAATAAATGAGTTTAAATGAAAATAAAATAGATTGTACCCCCCTGCCATCCAGTAATCTAAAGCAAGACTTGTGCTAATCAAAGGCCGGTATGAAGCATTCTGAGGCAAAGAACTAAAATAAGAGCCATCCTTAAAAAATAAAGGTATATTCTGAAGGTTACGTATATACACATTGTTTTCAATTGCATGAGAATCATCAAAGTGAAAGGCATTATCAAAATGATTTACGTATACAAGAGTAACCGCAAGCAGAGTGAACAAAAAAGCTCCTATTTCTATTTTCTTCATTTAATGACGCTTTACCCGTTTATCTAATCTATTAATTCTATACTCCATAGTTATAGAATAGGCCATATAATTAAATCTTTTTGAAGACTCATTAAAAAAGCTACCTGTTTTTTGCATATTGGCCATAAAGGTCATTCGCTCTCTTCTCCAACCTATTCCAAAGTCATAAGCTAATACAAATGGCTTTCTATAAATACCATAATGCTCATGCATGTATTTTATATAACTTTCTTGCAAAAAAGAATTGCCATTTATCTCCCAATCAACGCTGTAGTTAACTTGATCATGAATATTTGCCCCAATTACAAATCCAGTATTAATAATAAAGTTTCGATCCACATAACGCAACTTAAAGCCTAGATCAACAAAATGATTTCTAAGACCAAGTGTAGAGTTATAAAAAGTATCTACTACCTCATATTGAAAAATATCTTGATAGCCTTTATTAAGATAGCTTATAGACATATCCAATGTAAATCGATCTGCAAACCAAAATCCACCATATACCCCACCCATAGCTCCCATTAGCGGATAAAAACCGCCATAGGCCCTACCACCAGAATCATTAATATCTTTAACCCTGTTTTGACGAAAAGTGATTTCCATCTTTCCATCAGAACCAGATAAATAAGACATAATCATACCGCCATGAACACCGAAATGGTACTTTACCTTTTGGGCATTTA
>CAJXBJ010000059.1 GCA_913050195.1 uncultured Saprospirales bacterium | reverse complement strand
CGTCCATATTCCTTTTCACAAAGTGCATTAAGGTAATAGACCTGTTCTACAATTTCGTATGCTTCCATATTTCGCATGCGCTTCAAGTATCCCGTTGCACAAAACTTACAGTCAAGGCTACAGCCTACTTGTGTAGAGACACAAGCAGTAAAGCGATTTTCTGTGGGTATCACTACACCTTCTACATTAGCGCCATCGTAAAGCTTAAAAGCGGCTTTTAATGTTCCATCGTTGCTTTTCTGGCTCATTACAATCTCACTAGGCTCAATAACAAATTCTGATTTAAGTAACTCTCTCAGGTCTTTCGACAAATTGCTCATATCATCAAAAGAAGGGCTGTGTTTTTGCCACAGCCATTGCTCTATTTGTTTAGCTCGGAAAGCTTTTTCACCATTATCTGCTAAAAAAGCCTTGAGGTCATCAAGGCTTTTTGTTCTTATATCTTTAGATTTTTTCAAATCTTTTAACGCGAAATATAAAATCTTTCGCTTTTAATTGTTTTGCCAGCTTCTCTGATTTCCATAAAATAACATCCTTTGGGAAGCAGTCTAACATCAATTCTAGTTTGTTCTTGAACAATATTTGTTTTTGAAACTTCTTGTCCAATTAGGTTTAAAATACGTGCTTCGCCATTAGTGATTGGCTTATTTATTTGAACATTAACTTCATAATCAGCTAGGCTCGGAAAAACTTTGATATCCTCTTTGTTTAAATCCTCTACACTTGACATGTCTAAACCATTAAATATGTAGGTGATTGTGTCACCATTGAGACTATCTGACATGTGATAAACATAAAGTCGAGTTACTCCAGTCCCTACAACTCCACCACACATATAAGATACCTTTAGTTCATTATAGGCACCACTATCTACATTAGAGGTTAGTAGTTCAAAATTTTGACCATTCATACTAATTTGAATATCTATATCATAACATTGACCTGCAGCTCCAGCACCTTCACATAATTGACCATACCAAGAAGGGTTTTTAACGGTGCTTATATGTTTAATCATAACACTGTCAAGCTGTTCATTTAAAAGATTATTAAGCTTAAATTTTAAATCTGTGTTAGCATAGACATCGCCACTAGCTTCTACAGTATCGGTGTCATTTCCAAACTCATCAGTTAGGCTAAAATATGTTTGTGCACTTAACGTAAATGCGCTCATAAATAGAACAAATAGTATATGTTTATACATAGTATTAAAATTTTGAGATAGAAATATACGAATAAAGATGTATAAAACCCTAGTGTTGGGGGGGGACAAATATTTGAGTTTTCGAGATTTTTTAAAAGGATAAAGGCTTTAAGCTATTGCCATTTATATCATACCGCTCAAATATGCCTGCCTTTTTACCTGATGAATAAGGGCCTTTTTGTTGGATTTGTCCATTAGGATGATGCCAAATCCATTCTCCATTTTTTTTATCCTCTTTATATTGCCCAGACTTAAAAAGTTGACCATTTCGATGCCAGTGTTTCCATAGACCTTCTCTACTGTCCATAATATATTTGCCTTCGCTTAACATTTGTCCATTATCAAACCATTCTTTCCAAAGGCTGTTAGCCTGGTTTTCCACATAGCTTCCCTGAGATTTAAGCTGGCCATTTTCATGCCACTCAGTCCATTCTCCATCTTCAATTCCATTTTGAGAAAAGGCGCCCTTGCTCTCCATTTGTCCATTAGAATACCATGATGTATAATCCCCTATTCGAACACCATCAGTATAGTTTTCATGGCTTTTCTTTTGTCCGTTTTCGAAATAAAAAATCCATGCGCCATCTTCTGTCCCCATTTTGTAGGACTCCTGAGTCTCTGGTTGACCATCTTCCCAATAGGTGTAATAAATGCCATCTAAGACCTCATTAATATATGTGCCCTCAGTATTTTTATTGCCATTTTCCCACCAGGTAGTAAAAGGGCCATCCCACTTTCCAGACTTGTAAGTGTAGCTTTTTTCTTTGTTGCCATTTTCATACCAATGAATCCAATGACCTTCAAGAACGTTATTTTTATAAGCACCAGAGACTTCTGGTAGGCTATCTTCACCCCAGCTTTTAAATACGCCATCCTTAATGCTGTCGTCTTTCAGCTCTACTTCCATTTTTTTAAAGCCATTCTTCCACCAATAAATACACAGGCCTTGCTTGATATTGTCGTTTAAACTTTCTTGTGATTTAGGGTTGCCGTTTTCATAAAACTCTTTATGAATACCGTTTGGAGTATTGTTCGAAAAATTGCCCTCAAAGGCCAAGTTGCCATTGCTAAACCAGGATTTTTTTAAACCTTGAAGCGTTCCATTTTTATAATTAGCTTCTAGCTTAGGCTTGCCGTCTTGATAGAATTCTAGAAACTTGCCATTCTTTAGACCGTTCTTGAATACTCCCTGATATTTTATTTGGCCATTTTCGTACCAGTGTGTGTGTTTTCCTACGGCAATAGTATCACTTTTAAATTTGCCCTTCATTTTTAACTGCCCATTTGGATAGCTCTCTTGAGCCTGTGATATTACAGAGGTCAGAATAGTAAAGCTTATTAAGAATATTGGCGCAATAAGTGTTCTCATCTGATTCAAAGATATTAAAAACAAGAATCATTAACTTAAATTGTTTTGTATATTGTTTGATATGAAACACAAAATATATTTTCTGTTATTCATTGGAGGTCTTTTTAGTGCTTGTATCTCTAATTTTGATGAGCCTAAAAAAACAGTTTTTAAGTCAGAGCCATCCCAAAAAGACAGTTTACCCCCAAATATTAGCACTAAAGGGAATTTGCCAGATAGTTGGCCGTCTGAAATAATTCGTGCATATGTTTTTCCAGACTCTTTAAAAGGGAAAATAATTGATCACGAAGCAGAAGTAAAGCGTGTCATAGATGATGGTGGTCCGGACTATTTTTACAATCCAATGGCTCAAGGAATAAAGGTTTTGTCAGCCTCGTCAACGCTTCAAGGGGATTATGATATATCTAGAATCAATGATGGCGATTGGAGAACTGCTTGGGTAGAAGGGGGTAGCGGTTATGGAATTGGAGTCTATTTTGAGGTCAAGGCTAAAGAGTTTTATCCGCCCAATTGGATATACAATGGTTATCAAAAGTCCCCAGAATTATGGAGGAATAACTCAAGGGTAAAAAGTTTTAAAATATATGTGGATGGTGAGCCATATGGAATACTAGAGCTTTTAGATGAGATGGTTGAACTTAGATTTGACTTAGGGCTAGATATGAAAGAAGGTTATAGACCAATTATACGCTTTGAGATTCATGAAGTTTTTCCGGGTAAAAAATGGAAAGATGTAGCTGTTTCTGAAATAGAGGCTGTTGCTGGTTAGATACATTCACAATGAAGTTAAATAATTCTAAAACACTCTACACGGCATTTGATTTATATCCTTCTTCAAAAGGGTCTGCAACACATATGCATTTTATGACAAAGACACTTTTTGATGCAAGAAATGGTGGGACTCTCTATTGTTTAGGCAATGATTTGTTGCCTAGTTTTCAGGAGGAAGAGGATTTTAGAATAGTCAGGTTTAACGAAGCAATTCCAAATTATCTGCAACGTGGTGTGGCATACACTAAAGCCTTGGATAAGTATTTAAACGCTTTTGGCAAGCCAGACCTTGTGCATTACAGAGATTTTTGGGGAGGAATGCAGTTTGAAAAAGAGAAAAACATCAAAAAGGTGTATGAGGTAAACGCTCTAATGTCCATAGAGCTTCCTTACAGATATCCTAATATGCGTTTATCGACATTGAACAAAATTGAAAGTCTTGAGAAGAAATGTTTAGTGTCAAGTGACCTTATCATTACACCATCAAGAGTGACTGCAGCCTATTTAGCAAAGAATGGATTGTCCGATTCAAAAATTAGAGTTATACCCAACACTGCGGACTTGAATGCTGAAGTGAGCCCCAATGATGAACTAAAAGGTGTGCCCTATTTCATATACTTTGGGGCGCTTCAAAAGTGGCAAGGTATTACTACCATTCTTAAAGCTATCTCTTTAATGCCTGAATCATACAAGCTTGTAATTTGTTCATCCAACAAGAGAGGCGCCTCAAAAGCTTATTTGCGTATTTGTCGACGTCTGAATATTGAAGATAGGGTCATATGGCATTATCAGCTGGACAAAGCCAAGCTAAATGGCATGATTAAAGGCGCTATCGCTTCTTTAGTGCCCTTAGAAGAGTGCAGTAGAAATATTATACAGGGTTGTTCTCCATTGAAAATATTTGAGTCTATTGCTCAAGTGACTCCCATCATTGCCAGTGATCTGCCAGTGGTGAGAGAGATATTAAGTGATGATTCCTGTGCATTCATCCAATCAGGAAGGCCTGAAAAATGGGCCCGCAAAATGCTCTATTGCACAAATAATCTAAAACTATTTAGAAACTTTGCTAGTAATGCCCGAGCGTATTTTGATAAGTGCTTTCTCAAAGCGGACTTAGCAGAATTACAAAGGAAGGCCTATGAATCTATTTCAGCTTTATAAATATAAATTAAGTCTTCATAAAGAACAAAGACGTTTTCTGAGAAAGAAAAAGCTCAATACGCGTATGCATATAGTTAAACCATTATAGCTTATCCCGATAAATTAAAAAAAGTGTATTTTGAACATTAATCGGCCTATGAATCTATTTCAGCTTTATAAATACAAGAAAAACCTTAGCAAGGAGCAGCAGGCGCTACTAATGAAGAAAAAAGTAAATGCCTCCATGCTTGTTCATAAATTGATCAAGCTATTTCACAAATCTTCAATCTTTGATAGAGTTTATGATGAAATCAAGCTTCCCTTTTGGAAAATAGTGCTTTATATTCTTTTGCCTTTTTACTTTATTATAGTTATCATTTACATTGCCATGGGTAATGTCGAGCCGTCATTATACTTTACTGTGCTATTACCTATTGGATTCATTTCATTGATATTGGCAGGAATTATTTATGGTATTTACCGTTTGATAAGACACATTTTAATTGGGGGTAGTGATTTAAATAATAACTTAAGAGGTTTAGTCTTTCCTTTACTTAATGTGCTAAAGGAGGATGTTGCTCCAAATAAAAAGCTTAAAATTCAAATGAATGCTCATCCTTTAGATGCTAAGGAAAACTTTCAAAATAAGGAAAGGCTTCCGGTAGCTGGTAGAGTGCGTTCAATTATTGCTCAGCACTATTTATTGCCTTTTTGTGCCTTAAGTGTTCCACTGAAAGATGGAAGTATACTTAACTTAGGTATAGAACAAAGTCTGACAAAATTAAATATATCAAAAGTTAGTATAAGAGGAAAGCGCAAAACTAAAGTGAAGTTCAAGCTAAAAAATAAAATAGAGATTAAGCATCTTTTCCCCAAGGGGCATTATAAGTTAGCTGAAAAGGGAGCGTCGCCAAGTCAAAGTAAAATTGGAGAGGTGTTAAGCCAAATTGCTATTCATGATAAAGGAGAATACATTATGGTTGGATCAACTATAAAAGCTAAAGTTAAGGGTCATGGTAGTTCTGTCCCTGAGCTAATAATGCCATTTAATGATCTGCTTTCAATAATTACAAACTCATTTAAAAGAGTTCAACCTATCTAGAATTATGGAAAAATGTGAATCAAAAAGAGGCTATTTTTTGTTAAGTGATTGTCCTAATCCACCAACAGGAAACTGTTTGGAGTGTAATAAGCCAATTTGCGCAAAGCACTCTTTAGATCAAGGGAAGTGTCCTAGCTGTTACTTTAAGGGACAAATGGATGCTTATGAATCTACCAAGCCTAAAAAGGAGAAGGAAGCGGATCAGCCAAGACGAAAGGGCAGATTGGCAAAATCTCAAAAAACTTATAATCATTACGATGACGTGGATTTATGGTATTATTCCATGAGAGCTTCTCGTCCAGCTATATATTTTGAAAATCATGATTACAGTAGCTTTGATTTTGAGGATACTTATGACTCATGGCAGGGAGATGACTTCGAAGATAATTTTTTTGACAGTTAATGAGGGTTGCCTGGCTTACAGAGAATTATTTTCCATCTAAAGGTGGCATGTCTGTTTCTTGTGATCGCATTATTACAGGATTAAGAAAGGCTTTAATAGATGTTCATGTTTATCATTTTACATCCAAGCAAGAAAGCTTTAGTCAGACACAACTTATGAGTGGTGTTTATTTTACTCTGCCAAAAAGTTTAGATGCTTCTCATGATATAAACCTTGCTTGGAATTTCATAGAAAGAAAGAATAAGCAATTTAGGTATGATATATTAGTGGTGTTTGGAAGTCACCGTGTCCAAATGGCTGGTCCGATCTTTTCTAAATGGTTAAATCTGCCTATGGTAACTTGCATTCGAGGTAATGATTTTGATGCTAATCTTTTTCACCCAAGTAAAAGTGCTTATTTGTTACGTTTGCTAAATGACTCGGCGGCTATTTGTAGTGTGAGTGACTTTAAGGCTAAAAAAATCAGACAACTACTTCCTGCTTCTAAAGTGCACTATACGCCCAATGGTATTGATGTGGACGAGTGGCAGCCCCTTGATCATGATTTTCAGGCGCTTAAAAAATTAAAAGAGCAAATAAATCCTGGTCGAAAAAGAATCATTGGGCTGTTTGGATTTCTTAAGAAAAAGAAAGGAATGGATGTTTTGCTAAATGCGATTAAGAAGTCTAAGTTAGAAGAGGATATTCATCTAGTTTTTTCAAAGACAAATGATGGTATGTTTGAATTAGTTTTAGAAGAAGAGCATGGCCTTTCTACCTCTGTATTAGAGCCAATAGATCGCTTTGGGCTTATTCCTTATTACATGCTTTGTGATTTGATAATAATTCCATCACATTATGAAGGCATGCCCAACGTTTTGTTAGAGGCAGGAGCTTTAAAAAAGCCGGTAATAGCTGCTGACAGAGACGGTATGCTAGATGTTTTAAATGAAGAAAATGGTTCTCTTTTTGAAGTGGGAAATGCCGATCACTTGAGTGAAGTGCTTTTGTCTAGTATTCGTTCAAAGTCATTAGTTTTAGAACAAAAGGGAGAAGCTCTTTATAAAAGCATTATAAAACACCATACATTAGAGATAGAAACACAAAACTATATTCAGATATTTAAAAGCGTATTAAAATGAAAAATGTCTTTTTTTTCCTTTGTTCACTTGTTTTAGCATGTGGATCAAACGATAGTAATTATAACAGCTCAAACAATTATTCTACATCTCAAGGAGCTGCTTTGACTCAAATTGTGCTTGTTGATACTCTCAACAATGCAATGGGGGAAGTGACTTTAGGTTCAAGTCCAAGCATTGTTGTTGGGCATAAAGATTATTCAAGCAAGTTTAAAAAAGGAAAGCTTAAGTATTATGATGATAATGGGCAATGCGTAGCAAAAGTTTCTTATAAAAGTGATGGATTTAAGTTAAAGCGTGAGGATGGCTCATTATTGTGGAAGGTTAAGTTGAAATCGAATAAAATAAAGCTCGCTAATAATGAAGAGATGCTTAACCCTTATCAGTTAAAGCGATATGAGGATTCTTCTGAGGCCAAGTTAAAAGTTGGGGATGAGACTCTAGGGAAGGTTAAGGCAAAGCCGAATAAATTAAAAGTAACTTATGGGTCAAGTGTTTATTATCTATACGATCAGAGAAACCTTGATTATGGTGTCGTTGGTTTTGAAGAGATACCCCTTTTATATAGAATGATGATTTTGGTAGAGCTGGCTAAAAAATAGTCATTAGTACTGTTTTTTATATAAGTGGTGGCGGTGCTGGTCATCTTTCAAGGGTTCAAAAGTTTATTGAATTAAAGCAGGTCAAGGATTATTGCATTCTTACATATAATCCACATGTGTATATTTTCTTTCAATCAACAAGAGTAGCCTTTATAGATTATAAAAAGGGCGATGTTGTTAATTTTATTAAGATCCTTCAATCAAAAATTGACGATTTATTGCCAAAAACATTTGTAACAGACTGTTTCCCTTTAGGCGTCACGGGAGAGCTTAATGATGTTGTTTTTGGCGAGGAGGTTATTCATGAGCATATTTGTAGGAGGCTATATTTTAAACCTTACTTAAACAAGATTAGGGTAAATTTAAAATGGGAATCTGTGTATGCCTGTGAAGCATTGGATCGCTTCCAGCTCGACTTCTTTAAAATACATAGTAAAGAAATCGAGAATATTAATTTGTCTTCACCAGCTCATTTGTCATCAATTCAAGAAGTGGACGGCAGTTGGTTAATCGTGCATTCTGGGCCAAAGGAAGAAGTTTTAAAGCTTATTGATTTTGCAAAAAAACAAGCAGTTAAAATCGATAAAAAACCATTATTTAAGGTGGTTACTTTTGCGGATATAGATGGTGCAATAAGTACGAATGATCTTATTCCGCTTTTTATAAAAGCTGAAAGAATATTTATTGGTGGTGGATTTAATTTAATTCACGAAACAGAGTCCTTTCGTTCTAAGACTATAGCGCTCCCATTTAAAAGAAAATATGATAATCAAGTGCTTAGAATCAAGCGTGCTTACTCGCCTTGATCATCCAGCCAGCCAAAGACCTTTTTAAGCATGTCCGTTACACGCGCCATCGGGTTTTCACGGATTTTCTTTTCCTCTTTAGCGATCATAGTATACAATCCTTTTAATGCCATTTTTGTAACATAATCTTCAAGATCCGGATTGACTTTTTCTACAAAAGGAATCTTGTTGTAAGTATTCATTACTGTGCTCCAATGTTTTGTGGCATTAACCTTGTCTAAAGAAACTCCAATTTTTGGTTTGAATAAATCATAGATTGCTTGATTTGTAGTGCGTGTCAAGTATTGAGTTGCAGCATCTTTTTCGCCTTTAACGATGTTGATAGCATCTCTAACTGTTAGTTGTTTAATCGCGTCTACAAGTATTGGTTTTGCAGCAATAGCGGCATCTTCAGCAGCTCGATTAATACTCTCAACCGCTTCATCTACTTTATTGCCCATACCCATACTGCGAAGCTTGTCTTCCACCTTTTTTGCATCAGGAGGAAAAGGGATTTTGATTTCGGGGTTTCCTAAGTATCCATTGGCTTTAGAAACTACATCAACAGTTTGTTTAGCCCCATTGTCTAAAGCATCCTTAAGTGCCTGTGCAGCTTCACCCTCTGTAATGCTTTTTGATGCAGCAGGTGCATTTAATTGCGATTTGGCTTTGTTTGCCTCCTCTTTTACTTTATTCAATAAATTTCCTTGTGCAGCACAGCTTCCAAAGATTAATAGAATAAGGCTTAGACTATACAATTTAAGTGGGCTTAAGAACTTCATATGTGCGTTGTTTTAATGTAAATAAAAGAAATAATTCCTGTAATTTAAAGTTCTAAAGACAAATCTAGTGCCAATTTATGCCAAGGAAGATTATTCTACAGATTTACCCCGATAAGGCTAACGACAGCGATTATGTTTTTAAGCGTCTTTTAAACGACGTGGGGCTTAGGGCAGAAAATATTAACAGCTGGGAAATTGTAAAGCGCTCTATTGATGCTCGTAAGAAAAGACCCCAGATACGCTTAGAGATAGACGTTTTTATAAATGATTTACCTAAGCAGTCAATAGCTTATCGTAGCACATTGAAGTCTGGTAACAGGGATGCTGTTCACATAATAGGTGCTGGCCCGGCAGGATATTTTGCCGCTTTAAAGCTTCTAGAAAATGGCGTTAAGCCAATTATTTATGAGCGAGGCAAGGATGTGCAAGCAAGGAGACGTGACCTTAGACAGATTCAGCAGTTTGATAATGTTAATCCAGACTCAAATTACTGTTTTGGAGAAGGGGGTGCAGGAACATACTCAGATGGCAAGCTTTATACTAGGGCAAAAAAAAGAGGCGATGTTCAAAATATTTTAAAGATACTTCAGGAGTATGGAGCGCCTGCAGATATTCAAATAGACGCTCATCCGCACATAGGTTCCAATAAGCTCCCCAAAATAATTCAAGCAATAAGAAATGATATTGAGTCTAAAGGTGGGGAGATACACTTCAATGCTCGCTTAACAGATTTCATAATTGAAAAAGGGATATTGAAGGCTGTGGTTATTAATGATTTAACAGAGGTTCCTGTAAACCATTTGATACTCGCTACCGGTCACTCAGCTAGAGATATTTATAATTTATTGGTTAATAAAAATGTTAAAGTTGAGGCAAAGCCATTTGCTATGGGTGTGCGTATTGAGCACCCTCAGGCATTAATAGACCAGATTCAGTATCGGCAAAAGCCTAGGGAGCTCCATCTGCCTGCAGCAAAATATAGTTTAAGCTGTCAGATTAATGGCGCAGGGGTGTTTTCATTTTGTATGTGTCCAGGAGGCTTCATTGTGCCTGCCGCTACTGCGCCTGGAGAGTTAGTAGTTAATGGCATGTCCCTCTCAAAAAGAGATTCCCCTTTTGCAAACTCGGGGATGGTAGTGAGTGTTGGCCCAGAGCAATATGGCAGAGAGAAGCAATTAGATGGTTTGGAGGCTGTTCGTTACCAATCAAAGGTTGAGCAAGCTATTTTTCAATTTAATGAATCGGCTAGTCAGGCTGCTCCAGCACAGGGGTTATTAGATTTTTTAAATGGCCGTTTAAGTCAAGACACCTGTCCAACCTCATATATTCCTGGAGTTTATTCAGCGAGATTAGATCATTTGCTTCCTGAGCATATTGTGCTTAATTTAAAAGAAGGCTTAAAGCAATTTGGCAAGCGTATGAAGGGATATCTTACAAAAGAGGCACAACTAATAGGTTTAGAGTCTAGAACAAGTGCACCTGTAAGAATACCAAGAGATAAAGAAAGCTTAGAGCATACAGAAATTAAAGGTTTATATCCTTGCGGGGAAGGTGCTGGTTATGCCGGGGGTATTATGTCAGCAGCAATGGATGGTCAGCGTGTAGCTTTTAAAATTGCCCAAAAGATAATAGACCAGTGAAATCTTTAATGAGCATATTGAGCTATTTGTTTGTAGCTGTAGTTTTTGCACAGTCTTATGAATGTGTCAATACACTGGAGCGTGGAGGGAGTCCTATAGAAAGTATCTTTATAAAAGGAAACCTTATGTATACGGGAAACTTTGATGGCGATATAGATGTTTGGTTGCTTCCTGATGGAGAGTGGAAGTATAGTCAACAGGCGCATAAGAATAGGGTAAATACAATAGACCAAGATGCTTCAGGGACCTATCTTTTAACAGCAAGTAGTGATTGGAGTGTTAAGGTATGGCGTGGTAAAGAATTGATGAAGTCGTACATCACAGAGTCTAATGTTTCCTTTGCTTTGTTTTCAAGAGATGGACAGCGTATTTATTATGGATGTCACGATGGGCTTTTATACTGTGCTGAATGGAAAACAGATAAAGCGCCATATGTGGTTTATTCTGGCAATTACTTTATTACATCTGGTTGTATGATTCGGGAAAAAGATTTATTGCTGTTTTCATCGGGTTACACTACCAAGCTTTTTGGTGTTCGCAAGCAAAAACTAATAGACGAAAGTCCAAATTGTTCAGACTTTGTGAACCAATTGGCGTATGATGGAAAAGATATTTTTGCCTGGTGTGAAAATGGCACACTAAATCGCTACTCATTTCGTGATGGCTTTTTAGTCTTGATAGAGCAGATATACTCAGGAGAAAAGGGTTATAGCAAAATAGGCATATCAAGCCTTCAAAAAGAAATTGTAACTGGCAATGCAAGTGGACGAGCAAATGTATGGGATTTAAATACTATGCAAAAAAAAGAGAGCATAGAGGCCCATGGTCAAACGATAAAGCAGGCGCTATATTATGACAGAGGCGCAATGTTAATTACTACTGCATATGACGGGTTGATTAAGTTTTGGAAGCAAAAAGACCCACCGGTGCTTGCTGCTAATGAGTCGTCAAAGTCAGGGTCAAGTTTTGTTCAGGAAAAAGAAGTAAGTGCTCAAAAAGCACCGTCTGTTCAAAGTCGCCAAGAACGGAATTCTGATAAAATTAAAAATACTGCTAATCTAAGCAGTAATAAAGTTCAAAAACCTTCTGTAAAATCCAGTTCTAATAAGGAGTTAATAACGAATACAGTAACTAAAAAGGAGGTTAAACTTAAAGAGCAGCCAAAAGCAAAGTCAAAGCCCCAAGTTAAAACAACGCCGACTACAGTAATTAAAAAGGAAGTTAAGATTAAGCCTAAAGAGCAGCCAAAAGGAAAGCCAAAGCCCCAAGTTAAAACAACGCCGACTATTGTGCCTAAAAAAGAGAATGGTAAGAAGCCTTTGTCGGTGAAGAAGCCCGTAAGTCAGAAAAAAGCAGAAAGTGAGCAAAGTGACAACGAGTTAGATTGGCTCATAGAGGCTATAGAGCTAGAAGAGGCTAAGCCTATTGATAGAAGACAGATTAGTAATAAAGACTTAGC
>CAJXBJ010000058.1 GCA_913050195.1 uncultured Saprospirales bacterium | reverse complement strand
TTCATTATGAAGCTGAAATTGTTTTAAAAATCTGCAAAAACGGAAAACATATACAAGAAAAATTTGCTCATAAATACTATGAAGAAATCACTATAGGCATAGACCTTACTGCTAGAGACATTCAAGATGAATGCAAAAGAAAAGGTCACCCTTGGGAACGTGCTAAAGCCTTTGACAACTCTGCTATTTTAGGAAATTTTATTAAAAAATCATCTCTCAAATCAATAGACAATATTGGATTTCATTTAAATATCAATAAACAGTGCATTCAAAATGGAGAAAGCAAAGACATGCTTTTTTCAATAGACCAAATAATATCGAACATTTCTAAGTTTGTTAGCCTTAGACAAGGCGATTTAATATTCACAGGAACCCCCTCAGGAGTTGGGCCTATAAAAATAGGAGATACACTAGAAGGATTTATTGAAAACCAGAGTCTTTTGAAGTGTGAAATCAAGTAATATTTTTGTAAATTCGATATCCACCACAATAGCATTAGATGCCAGTCGAGTCCAATAAGAAAAAAGAAAACACACAAATAGACAAAAAAAGCCTTTTGAAAGCATACAGTCTTATGCAGACAGCCAAATCCATGGCGGAAAAATATGAGGCTAACAAAAGTGTAACTAGCAAATATGTGCATGCTACTTCTAGAGGGCATGAAGCTATCCAATTAGCCTTAGGAATTCAATTAAGGGCTCAAGATTTTGTTTCTCCGTATTACAGAGATGATTCTATTCTTCTAGGAATTGGCATGAGCCCATATGAATGCATGTTGCAATTATTTGCAAAAAAGAATGATCTTTTCTCTGGAGGTCGCACTTATTATGGACATCCAAGCTTAAATAAAAAGGATAAACCAAAAATCATTCATCAATCATCTGCAACTGGCATGCAGACAATACCCACAACAGGTATTGCCCAGGGCATACAATACAAAGAAAACCAAGGCTTAAACACCTATTCTAAGGAAGATAATCCAGTAATTGTTTGTTCTCTAGGGGATGGCTCTGTTACAGAAGGTGAAATTGCTGAAGCTTGGCAAATGGCCGTTCTTCATCAATACCCAATTTTATACATTGTTCAAGATAATGAATGGGATATTTCAGCATCTGCCAAAGAAGTAAGGGCAATGGATGCACACGAATATGCGAAAGGCTTTAAAGGCATGAAAATAATGCAAGCAAAAGGCAATGACTTTATTGATTGCTTCATAAAAACTAGACATGCGCTCAATTACATAAGAGAGCGAAAAGGTCCTGTTGTGCTTCATGCTAAAGTTCCCTTACTAGGTCATCATACCTCTGGTGTACGTATGGAGTGGTATAGAAATGATTTAGAAGATGATAAAAAGCAAGATCCAATACCACTTTTTCATGAACAGTTATTAGACTTAGGCTTTACTGAAAAAGAATTAAACAAATTAGCTTTAGAAGCAAAGCATTTGGTTGATGTAGATTATGAACGAGCTCTGGCTCAAGAAGAGCCAGAACCTGAGTCTATTTACGACCATATCTTTGCACCAACACCAATAACAAAGGAAAATGGAGAAAGGGTTCCTTTAGGCGGAGAAACGGTAGTTATGGTTGATGCTGCATTACATGCAGTAGATGAAATACTTAAAAAACACCCAGAAAGTTTACTCTATGGCCAAGATGTAGGTGGCGAGCTGGGTGGAGTATTTAGAGAGGCTGCACTATTAGCAAAAAAACATGGAGACAAAAGAGTATTTAACACACCTATTCAAGAGGCATATATAATAGGAAGTACTGTAGGCATGTCTGCTAGTGGCTGCAAACCAATTGTTGAAGTTCAATTTGCCGATTACATATGGCCAGGTCTTAATCAACTTTTTACTGAAGCTAGCAGGGCTTACTATTTATCTAACGGAAAGTGGAATGTTCAAGCCTTAATTCGAGTTCCAATTGGAGCTTATGGAAGCGGTGGCCCATATCACTCATCAAGTGTAGAATCGGTATTACTACAGATCAAAGGAATTAAAGTTGTCTACCCCTCTAATGCTGCAGATATGAAGGGTTTAATCAAGGCGGCATTCTACGACCCAAACCCAGTAGTGATATTAGAGCATAAGGGCTTATATTGGTCTAAAGTGCCAGGCACAAAAGCCGCCATGACTATTGAACCCGACGAAAACTATGTAATCCCAATAGGTAAAGCACGCATCGCACTTAAAGCCTCTAATCAATACATAGAAGAAGGAGATAGTTTAACAATAATAACTTACGGCATGGGTGTCCACTGGGGACTGAATGCAGCTCAAGACTTTGAAGGCAAAGTTGAAATACTTGATTTAAGAAGTCTTAACCCTTTAGATTTAGAAGGCATATATGAAAGCGTGCGAAGGCATAATAAATGCATCGTGTTAACCGAAGAAACAATTAGCAATGCTTTTGCAGAGAGCTTAGCGGGCCGAATTGCCTCTGCCTGTTTCACTGAGCTTGACGCTCCTATAAAAATAATTGGAGCTGCTAATGTCCCAGCGATTCCTTTAAATGAGAATTTAGAAAAAGCTGTATTGCCTTCAGCGTCAAAGATTAAAACAGCTATTTCAGAACTACTTTCCTACTAGAATTAGTCTAAACTTTTACGTAGATTTGCTGCCCTAAATACATACTTAAAATAAAAAATATTAAACATGTCTTATCTATTCACATCTGAGTCTGTTTCAGAAGGCCACCCAGACAAAGTGGCTGATCAGATTTCTGATGCCCTTTTAGACAATTTTTTAGCACAAGACCCTAATTCTAAAGTTGCTTGTGAAACTTTAGTAACAACTGGACTTACGGTATTGAGTGGTGAGGTAAAAACGGATAGCTATGTGGATGTACAAAGCGTTGCAAGAGAAGTTATTCGCAAGATTGGCTATACCAAATCAGAATATATGTTTGATGCAGATAGCTGTGGTGTTATTTCTGCGATTCATGAACAGTCTGCGGAAATAAGACAAGGTGTTGTTGAAGGAGAAGGCATGCATAAAGAGCAGGGCGCTGGTGACCAAGGCATGATGTTTGGCTATGCTACAAATGAGACTGATATATATATGCCATTAGCATTAGCTCTATCACACGCTATTTTGATTGAGCTAGCATCTATCCGTAGGGAAGGAAAAGAGATGACTTACTTACGGCCAGACTCCAAATCTCAAATCACTTTAGAATACAATGATGATCAAACGCCTGCAAAGATTACAGATATTGTAGTCTCTACTCAGCATGATGAATTTGATACTGAAGAGGCCATGCAAAAGAAAATTGCGAATGATGTTAAGGGCATATTGATTCCAAGAGTAAAAGCTAAACTTTCTAAAAAGAACCAAGCTTTATTTGGAGCAGAAAGGTATCACGTAAATCCAACTGGCAAATTTGTAATTGGTGGCCCTCATGGAGATACTGGATTAACAGGCCGAAAAATAATTGTAGATACTTATGGCGGAAAGGGTGCCCATGGTGGAGGAGCATTCTCTGGTAAAGACCCTTCAAAAGTTGACAGATCAGCAGCATATGCAACACGCCACATTGCAAAAAACTGTGTTGCTGCAGGACTTGCAGACCGAATGTTAGTACAGGTATCTTATGCTATAGGTGTTGCTAAGCCGATGGGTGTTTTTGTTGACACATATGGATCGGCAAAAATCAATATGACAGATGGTGAAATAGCTAGAAAGATTGAGGATATGGATTGCTTTGATTTGAGACCAGCTTCTATAATTGAGCGTCTGAAGTTAAAAACACCTATATACTCTGACACAGCAGCCTACGGACACATGGGAAGGAAACCAGAAACCAAAACACTAACATTTACTAAAAGCGATAAAAGCTTTGAAGTAGAGGTTGAAACATTTACATGGGAAAAGCTTGACTGTGTAAATGAAGTAAAAACAAGCTTTGGACTATAGAGCGCGAAATAATTAAATCAAAAAAGGGATATGAATTCATATCCCTTTTTTATTAAAGAAACAATGCAAAAAGACATTATTGGAATAAAAGCCTTTGCCTCAATCAGCGCTGCTGGAATTGATCACTCTTCCATTAATAACGCATATTTTAATAATAATGACACTTTCATTCAGAAAGCCAAGCATGAAAGTAAAGATTGGCGCGCTCCATTAAGCATTAAAAGTGAAAAATCGCTAAATAACTTTATAAAGAACAATGCAAAATACAAACGCTTTGACAGAAGCACATTACTAGCCTTACTTGCTGCTGATGGTCTACCTAAAAAGCTAATTAGAGAACAGACAGGAGTTAATTTAGGTTCTTCTAGAGGAGCAACGACTACTCTAGAAGATGCATACCATGAGTTTTTAGAATACGGAAAAGTCCCCTTCTTGTGTTCGCCACTAACAACTATGGGCAATGTAGCTACAAATGTAGCAAGACATTTACAAACCAAAGGCCCTAGCTTTTCGCATTCAATCACATGTAGTACAGCCATGCAGTCCCTAATCAATGCCATTCAGTGGATTAAAGCAGGAAGCAGCGAACAATTTATAGTTGGGGGCACGGAAGCACCACTAACTAAATTTACTATTGAGCAAATGAAGCGACTGGGTATTTATTCTAATAGTATATCAACACACTACCCATGCACACCTCTAGAAATTAATAAAACAGAAAACAACATGGTTCTTGGTGAAGGAGCCGCTTGTTTCCTAATTGAAAAAACTATAGACACTTTGCCTTTAGCTTTTATTGATGGCATAGGTTATGCCATGGAACATGCACCAAGCATTACAGGTATAACACAAAATGGGTTAGCCATGCAAAAGGCCATGCAAAAGGCCATTAATAATGCACACACATCTGAACCAATTGACTTAATCATAATGCATGCACCAGGCACATTAAATGGAGAACAGGCTGAACTACAAGCAATTCAAAAAGTTTTTGAATCTCATATACCAGCCCTTTATTCAAACAAGTGGCTTATTGGACACACATTAGGTGCCTCTGGGGCCCTATCAATGGACCTTGCCATAAGATGTGTACAAAGCGAAAAACAGCCAAAGCTCCCCTATGGAAATATCTCTAAAAAACAAGATGGACCTATCCAAAAAGTGATGATTAATACTATAGGATTTGGAGGTAATGCAAGCTCAGCGATAATATCGAGCAACAAACTTTTATGATAAGGCTAATAAAAAACAAGAACCTACTTAAAACATTAGGTCCAGGTATATTATTTGCTTCAACAGCTATTGGAGTCAGCCACCTAGTTCAATCAACAAGAGCTGGAGCTAACTATGGCTTTATTTTATTATGGGCAGTACTGCTAGCTAACCTTTTCAAATATCCTTTTTTTGAATTTGGAACACGCTATGCAAACGTAACTGGGGAAAGCATTATTCATGGATATAAGCGCTTAGGAAAGTGGATGCTTTGGCTATATTTCATAATCACATTGGGTAGTATGTTTTTTGTTAGTTCTGCCGTTAGCTTTGTAACCGCCGGATTTCTACAAAATCTATTTTCTATTCCTATTGAAAACTTTAGCCTACTATCCACATCGTCCATTTTGATAATTATTTGTGTCCTAATATTGAGTATTGGCAAGTACAACCTGTTAGATAGTCTAATAAAAATTATAGGTAGTGTTTTATTAGCATCTACCATATTAGCTTTTACACTAGCCTTAATACATGGTCCATTAGAAAAAAGTAGCAATTTTATTCCGCCAGAAGTGTGGAATCCTTCAGGCATTGCTTTTTTAATTGCACTCATGGGATGGATGCCAACAGCGGTAGACTTATCAGCATGGAATAGTTTATGGACCATTGAACGTATTAAGCAAACTGGCTATAAGCCAAAACTAAAAGAAAGTTTATTTGATTTCAATTTTGGCTACATCGTTTCAGCATTGCTTGCTATTTGCTTCATTACATTAGGTGCTTATTTTATTTATGGCACTAATAAAAGCATGCCTGCAGGCTCTGCTGGTTTTGCCAATGAAGTTGTCAAGCTGTATACAGAAACCATGGGAGATTGGAGCTATATTATAATAGCTGCCTCTGCATTTTCAATTATGTTTGGCACCTCAATAGCTGTATTTGATGGCTATGCTAGAAGTGTAAAAAGGTGCATAGAGTTGATTTTCTTTAAGGAAGATGAACAAAGCAAATGGCAAAAGGATAGACGGTTTTTTATTATCGCATTGATTCTAATTGGATGTGGGTCTTTAGGCATCATTCAACATTTCCACAAGACCCCCTCAGGATTTAAGTCCTTGGTAGATTTAGCAACAACACTATCTTTTTTAATTGCTCCAATTATAGCTATTGTTAACTTTAAACTCGTAAACTCAAAAACCTTGATGCCTAATGGACGCCCTCCAAAATGGCTAAACCTATTAAGCTATGCGGGCATTATATTTCTAAGCTTATTTTGCTTATTATTTATTTATGCTAAGTGCTTTCTTTAATAAAGCGTTCAATCAACTTTTGATGATCTGGGAATTTTTCAACTAAGTCTGCCCGTTTACTCCATGAATGATCTTCAAAGCTAAATGCTGGACTTAAAGTACAACCAACAAGCACAAACTCACCCTCGACAATTTCAGCTCCAAAATCAATTCCTCTCTGCACTCTATATTGAAGTTCATATTTTTGTTGCCCTCTTCCTAAGTCAACCCAATCATAACCTGAAGAAAACAAATGTAGCCTCAAAACGCCACCATCGTAAAAATGCCAAAGCTCATCTGTTTGTAAACTATGCAAGCGACATAGGTCTTTATTTTCAAGTAAATAATATATACTACTATACAAAGCTCGAGGTGTAGAATAACGTTGTGGCAGATGGTCTACTGGTATAATTTCCTTGGAAATAAATGCTGATGTGAAAAAACCTCCTTCAGGATGCCTTTCCATTTTTAATTGATCTATATATTGTTGCGCTTTAATGCTATACATTATGAATTCAGAATTCTCCCGTTAATATATTAGTTTTACGTGATAATCATGCACATTCAAGAAGGCCAATCTTTAAAATCAATGAATACCTTTGGTATTGATGCCAAAGCAAAATACCTCTCAATTATAAGAGAAATATCTGATTTAGAAACATTAGTTAAATCAAACCTATTCAAGGAAGAAAACCACTTAATTCTTGGTGGAGGGAGTAATATTTTATTAACAAAAGACTATAATGGCTTAGTTATTAAAAATGAACTGAAGGGAATCTCTCTAATTAATGAAGACAATGCGTCTGTTATTTTAAAAATAATGAGTGGAGAGGTCTGGCATGAGCTTGTTCTATACTGTGTAGAAAACAATTGGGCTGGCATTGAAAATCTAAGCTTAATACCTGGAAGTGTAGGTGCCGCCCCCATGCAAAATATTGGAGCCTATGGTGTAGAGCTAAAATCTGTATTTATTGAGCTAGAAGCCTTGCATCTAGAAAGTGGTGAAGTTCACACATTTGATAAAAAAGCATGTGATTTCGGCTACAGACAGAGTGTTTTTAAAAATCGCTTAAAAGAACAATACTTTATTTTATCCATCACAATAAAATTGCTTAAAAAACCTAAGCTACATTTAACCTATGGTGCAATTAATGATACATTAAAGCTGATGGGAAAAAGCAAGCCAAACATTAAGGATGTAAGCCAAGCTGTAATCCAAATTCGGCAAAGCAAACTTCCTAATCCATCAGAACTAGGCAATAGTGGTAGCTTCTTTAAAAACCCTATTGTTGAAAATGAAAAATTCAAAGAGCTTAAATTAAATTATCCTAACATAGTGGCTTATCCTGCAGGAGAAAAACACACAAAATTAGCCGCAGGATGGTTAATTGAACAATGTGGTTATAAAGGAAAACGTTATGGTGATACTGGTTCACACAAACATCAAGCTTTAGTACTGGTTAATTATGGAAATGCAAAAGGAAAAGATATTTGGAACTTAGCATTAAAAATTCAAGCCAGTGTTAAAGCTAAGTTTGATGTAGATATCCAACCTGAAGTAAACATCATTTAAATGAGAATATTCCTTAGCCTATTATTGGTTAGTTTTATAACACAAAAAGCCTACGGGCAGCTTGAATTTCAGTCCAAGAATATTTATTATGGCAATCAAGAAGACTGGATAAGAAGTATTAACTACTTCCACTTTAAAAACACAGGACCTAAAGCCATCTATCTATTAAGAGCAGAAGCTCCTGAAGGATGTCAAATAAGCTTTCCTAAGGAGGCAATTGCTCCCAACAGTTGGGCAGAAATTGCAGTAGATTTCATACCAAGAAAAAAAGGAAGCTTTAATCACAAAATAACCCTTTATCACTCCGGCTCTAGCAAAGCAAGCGTATTAAAATTAAAAGGAAGTGTACAAAATATTCCGTTAGGCATGGGGCAGGACTGCCCAGACTTTAGCGCCAATGCTGGAGAAAAAGCCCTAAACAATTTACATTCTGGCTTAGTAAAAGATGCCATTTTAGGAAAACCAATAGCGAAAGCTGAAGTTCTTTTTGCTCAAAATGGACATGCCGTTGAATATTTCAAAACGGCACCTAATGGTATATTTAAAAAAGAACTTAGACTCGGAATATATTCAATTGCTATTACAGCCAAAGGATATGACACGCTTAAAATTCACAACTTTTATATTAACAGAAATACTGACCCCTTTGTTTTTGAATTAAGCCCTTTAAACAAGACATTACCTACAGCGATTATTGAAAAAAAGCAATTAGAACAAATTCAAATTAACACTGAAGAGGTAAACAATCTAAGGTACTATGAAAATGACCCTAGAAATCCAGATAGCTTACAATTAAACATAGAGGGCTTTGCGCCAAATAATCTTGTTTTTCTAATCGACGTATCTAAGAGCATGAAAAACTATGCCCATCTAGACCTAATTAAAAAAAACATCATTGAAATGATAAAGCACCTTAGGCCAAGTGACCAATTAAGTATACTAACTTATGCAGATGGAATAAACGTGCTAAGCAATGGACGACATTGCGTGGACCACCACAGCATGATCCAAATGGTAGATACTTTAGTAACCAGAGGGTCAACACAGGGTCGTAAGGGAATAAAAATGGCCTACAAATATGCTAAAAAGCACTTTTTAAAACATGGGAATAACATGATTATAGTAGCTACGGATGGAGGATTTAATTCATTAGCACAAAATCAGAGAAGCCTATATGAGTACATAAAAAAACAGAGAAACAAAGGCATAACACTTTCCGCATTGGGCATAGGAAAAAATGAAAAAGGCATCTTTCTTATGGAAACTATGGTAAAATATGGCAAAGGCAATTATTGCCATATAAATACGAACACGCAAGACATTAATGTCCTAATTAGCGAAATAAAACAGCAATCTAAACAATAGTAGCCCTACTGTTTCGTTTATATATTGTTGATAAACAAAATATTTGTTATATGATTTATTCGTAATATTAAAAACAATGGGAGCTATTGAATCCATATTAGGTATAGTACTAATTGTTAGTTTTTTGGCGTTTGCCGCCTTAACAACTGCCTATTCACTACAAAACCCAGAATCAAAAGAATAAAAAAAGCCGAACCCATAAGAGACGGCTTTTACAAGTCAAAAGACTATTTTTCTATTGACCTCCCAATATTAATGGTAGACCATCTTTACCGCTACCGACTATAACTACTTTTGAATTTGATGACTTGGATAACTCCATAGTAGCTTCTATACCCTTATCTTTTAAAACATTTGTAGTCAAACTAGCACTCAGAATACGATTGGCTTTTGCTTTACCCTCAGCCTCAATGATTTGCCTTTCCGCCTCCTTCGTTGCAACTTTCAATTTATAGTCATACTCTTGTGCAGCTTGTTCTTGATTAAGCTTTTTCTGAATAGCTTCTTGAAGCCTAATTGGCAACGTAATATCGCTAATCAACACTTTATCTAGAACAATGTTCTTTTTTTCAATTGAACCTTTAGCTGTTTCAAAAATCTCTTCCGCAATTTGATTTTTCTTTTCTGAGTATAATTCTTCAGGCTCATAATTACCTACAACCTCTCTACATGCAGATCGAATTTCTGGCTTAACTACCCTAGCCAAATACTCCTGACCTATTTCATCATGGAGAAATCCAATCCTTTGAGGATCAGCTTGATATCTAAATGAAAACTCCACAATAATATTCAAGCCATCTGAAGATAAAACCTCCATTTTTTCTTCACTTTCCTGAATACGTACATTATAAATAATATCATCATTCCAAGGCGCTTTAAAATGAATGCCCTGACCTAACACATTCTCCTTATCTATACCATTACTCAATGGATAATATATAATTGCTTTCTCCCCTGGATCAACCGTAAAAAAGATAGACCCACCAAAAAGGAATAAAAGTAGAATTAAACCAATTGCCACCCCTCCTGGCATTAGGCGTTTAAAATCTAATTCTTGCTCTTGCTTATATTGACTCATAATTGTTTATTTTATTTAAAGCACGAATATAATAAAATGTTGTTTCAATGTGCATAAATATTCAATGCTTGCTCTAGTCCTCATGTGGTTTTTATCATTTCAATTGCCTATCTTCGTTTAATCAAGAACTCTCATAAATTAAGAATGTAATGGGTGTATTAAACATCAAACAACCTGCTTCCAAAAAAGATGAGCAAATATTCATGAAAAGCCTTTTAACAGATGTAAAGGTTTTGGATGAAATGTTAGCGCAAGGTTTATTTAACGATAAAGTAACTCGTATTGGGGCTGAGCAAGAGCTTTGTCTAATCGATAGTGACTTTAGAGCTTCAACGAATAATCTTCAAATATTAGAAGCCGCAAAGCATCCAATGCTTACTTCGGAATTAGCTAAGTTTACACTTGAATTTAATGCTGAACCAAAAATATTTGAAGGCACATGCTTCTCAGACTTAGAGAATGAACTATTGGGCTATATTAGTGAAGTACGTCAGGTTGCAAGAAAGTTTGGTTCAGAACTTATTCTGACTGGAATAATTCCTACAATAAGAAAGTTTGACCTTGATGAAAAGAATTTGACACCAATTAAGCGTTATGAGGCCCTGTGTAATGCCATTGATAGCATTCGAGGCAAGATCTATGAGTTAAAAATTGCTGGCGTAGAGGATGAAATCAGAATAATGCATGATACACCTGTACTAGAGGCTTGTAACACAGGCTATCAAATCCATTTACAAGTGAAGCCAGAAGATTTTGTGCGTTACTACAACATTGCACAAATGATTACTGCACCGGTCTTAGCGGCAGGAACAAATTCTCCTATCCTCTTAGGAAAGCGCCTATGGAGAGAAACGCGTATTGCACTTTTCCAAGAAACTGTAGATACACGTCAATCAAGTCATCATTTGAGAGAACAAAGTGCTAGAGTAACTTTTGGTAATAGCTGGTTAGAAAACATTACAGATATATACAAAGAAGATATCGTTAAGTATAGGGTCTTATTAAGTAATAGTGAAAGTGAAGACCCATGGAAAGTACTTAATGGTGGTGGGATACCGAAACTTCATGCATTAGGTGTGCATAACTCCACAGTTTATCGTTGGAATAGACCCTGCTTTGGCGTTACAGAGGGTATACCGCATATGCGTATTGAGAATAGAGCCTTACCTTCAGGGCCGAGTGTTGCTGATGAAATGGCAAACTCTGCATTATGGCTAGGTCTAATGAATGCCTTTGGCAAAAAAGGAGATGATGTTGCACAAATGACAGATTTTGATGTGGCTAAATCTAATTTCTTCTCAGCTGCTCGCCATGGCCTAGACACAAAACTAACATGGCTAGATGGGCAAAGCATAACTCCTACTAAGCTTATACTCGATAAACTATTGCCAATGGCAGAAGAGGGATTAGCAATGGTGAAAGTCAATAAGAAAGACTCTGATAGATATTTAAAGATTATTGAAGAGCGTGTCAAATCAAGACAAACTGGGTCATCATGGATATTAAATTCCAGAAAAAAGCTTGTTAAAAACGCCTCTCTAGGAAATAGTATGACATCTGTAATGTCAGCAATGCTTAAGCATCAATTAGACAATCGTCCGGTACATGAGTGGCCTATTGCAAAACTAGAAGATGGAATCTTTAACTTTGACCCATCAAATCTTTTGGTAGAAGAATTCATGGATAAAGAATTATTTACGGTTCGTGAAACTGACATACTTGCACTTGTTTCAGATATGGTTGATTGGCAAAAAATCCGTTACGTACCAGTAGAGGATAATGATGGAAAGCTCATTGGAATGGTAACCTCTAGATTACTTTTAAGGCATTATAGCCAGAAACTTAATTATGGAAAAGATTTAGCAAAATCTGTATCAGATATTATGATAAAGAACCCCATTAGCATAAGACCAGATTCTACCATAAAAGACACTATTGACTTAATGCAAAAAAACAATATTGGTTGTTTACCTGTAGTTGACAATGGCT
>CAJXBJ010000057.1 GCA_913050195.1 uncultured Saprospirales bacterium | reverse complement strand
AGATTATGAAATGAACTTAAAGCGAATAGAAAACCTATCAATTCCAATTAATTTTTTTGAAGGAAGCTATGACATAACACAATATGGTTTAATCATTGATGCATTATGGGGCTCTGGTTTAAGCCGGCCAATAGAAGGCCCTGGCAAAGACCTCATTAATAGCATTAACTTGGCAAATATTCAAGTTTATTCGGTAGATATCCCTTCTGGTCTCCATGCAGATAGAAATATTAACTCTACATGCATTGAAGCCCATTACTGTCTTAGTTTTGAATTTCCCAAAAAAGCTTTTTTCCTTGCAGAAAATCACAAATATGTAAAAGATTGGCATCATGAATCCATTGGTCTCAATAAAATATTTATTGATTCAATAAAAACGGATTATTTTTTAATTGAATCCAATGATATAAAAAGATTATTTAAAAAACGGGAACGCTTTGGCCATAAGGGCAGCTATGGTCATGCCTGTATTATTGCAGGTCAAATAGGCATGAGCGGTGCCTGTATTTTGAGCTGTACTGCGGCTTTAAGGGGAGGACTTGGCCTATTAAGTGCCTATGTTCCAAAAGTTGTAAGGGAAGATTTACAAAATAGCTTACCAGAAATAATGATTCTTCAAGACCCAAATAAAACATGCCTTTCTAAATTTAACCCTAAACTTAAAAAGTACAATCAGATTGCAATAGGCCCTGGCATTGGTCAATCAAAAAAAACAGAGGGTTTTTTAAGCGATTTTTTAAAAAATATTAATTCGAGTTTAATTATCGATGCTGATGCTATTAACATATTATCAAAGAATAAAAGTTTATTAAATCGTATCGGAAAAAACTGCATTTTAACACCACATCCAGGGGAATTTAAACGGCTAGTTGGCGAATGGAGAGATGATCACGAAAAATTAGACTTACAAAAAGCATTCTGTAAAGAATATGAATGTTATATGATTTTGAAAGGTGCTTACAGCAGTGTATGCACACCATTAGGCAATACATATTTCAATCCAAGTGGAAATCCTGGTATGGCAACAGCTGGCTCAGGCGATGTTTTGACTGGGCTTTTAATCGCTTTATTGGCTCAGGGCTATTCAATGTTAGACACCTGTCTAATGGGCACATACTTACATGGAAAAGCTGGTGACCTTGCACTAGAAAAACAAAGTCACGAAAGTTTAATTGCTTCTGACATAATTAATTATTTTGGTAAAAGCTTTAAAAGTTTACTATGAGGAATGAGAGGATTGTTATTTTAAGTGGAGCGGGCATGAGTGCCGATAGTGGCCTTAAAACATTTCGAGATCACAATGGATTATGGGAAGGGCATGACGTTATGGAGGTTGCCTCGCCTCAAGGTTGGTATAATAATCAAGACTTAGTACTTGAGTTTTACAATCAGCGTCGACGAAATCTTAGAGAGGCTCAACCAAATGAAGGGCATTATGCTTTGGCAAAATTAGAAGATCAGTATGAGGTTAAAATTGTTACTCAAAATGTAGATGATTTACATGAACGCGCAGGATCTATGGAAGTCTTACATATACATGGGGAATTATTTAAAGTTAGAAGCACTGTAGAATCACATTTGATATATGATTGGGAAGGGGATTTAATCAAAGGAGACTTATGTGAAGAGGGCCATCAACTTAGACCACACATTGTATGGTTTGGAGAAGCTGTTCCTGCTATTGAGGAAGCTGCACATATATGCTCAAGCGCTGACATATTAATCATAATTGGAACAAGCCTTGAGGTTTATCCAGCTGCCGGTCTTATTCATTATTGCCACCCTGAAATACCAAAATATCTAATTGACCCCAGAATACCCTCAGGCGTTCATTTAGATAACTTAACATGTATTTCAAAAAGCGCAAAGAATGGCGTACCTGAATTAGTCGGCAAGTTACTCAAGTAAGTAGTCTTTTTTTTCATATTTTCGAGCAACTAATGCATCAACATAAATTCATATTCATTTGTGGACTCCATCGAAGTGGAACCTCTTTATTGTACAAGATATTAAAGTCACAATCAGAAATTAGTGGATTATCAAATACTGGGGCAATAGAAGATGAAGGTCAACATCTGCAATCTATTTTTAAAGCAGCGAATAAATTTGGTGGACCAGGTAAATTTGGTTTTAATAAGGCTTCCTATTTGGATGAAAGCTCTGAATTAATTAATGAAGAAAACAAAAAGAAGCTTTTTAAAGAATGGAGTAATTATTGGGATTTATCCAAAACGTACTTAATAGAGAAGTCTCCTCCTAATTTAGTGCGTACCAGATTCCTGCAAGCCATGTTTACGGATGCTTACTTTATTACGCTTTATAGACATCCAGCGGCAACTTCACTTGCCACTAAAAAATGGTCTAAAACATCATTATACTCACTCGTAAATCATTGGCTAATATGCCATAATAAATATCTCTCTGATAGAACTCACCTAGCGAGGCATCTTGATTTAAAGTATGAAGATCTAGTATCAAAACCAGATGAGGTTTTTAGTCAAATTCAGACTTTTTTAAATACCCCAATTGAAAGAACAGATATTCAAATCAAATCTGGGGTAAATGATAAATACTTTACGGATTGGAATAAACGCAGGAATAACTTAATTCATAGATGGGATATTCGTAAAGCAGAGTCAAAATTTGAAGACCAAATAAATGCCTATAATTACAGCTTTAAAGAATTAATGCTCGCTCATGACTAAAAAACAACTCATTATTTCAATTGGAACTGGCCGTAGTGGCAGTGTCTCTCTAGCTAACTTTTTAAGTAGACAAGATGCTTGTATAATGTTGCATGAAGGTAGAATTGAAGACAAAGGAATTCGACAGCTTATACACTGGAAGAATGACGAAAGCGAATTATGGAAATGGTTAGATTATATGAGTAATTGGAGTGGCTCAAACAAATATTATGGTGATACAGGCATGTATTACTTGCCTTATGTAGAAGAAATTATTAAGCGTTTCCCAAATACCAAATTTATTGGTCTAATTAGAAATAAAAAAGCTGTTGTACAATCCTATTTAAAAAAAACAGATGGGCGCAATCATTGGTATTTGCATAATGGTAAAAACTGGAAATTAGACCCTAAATGGGATCCCTGTTATCCAAAATATGAAGAAGCAGATAAAGAAAAGGCCCTAGGTCTTTATTGGGAGGAGTATAAGACTAGCACCGAAGAACTTATGGCCAAATATCCTAAACAAGTTAAGATGTGGACTATTGAAACCTTTAATACGGATGAAGGAAGAAATGATATTTTAGATTTTATAGGTTACACACTAGAACGTAAAATTAAAGAGGACATAAAGCTTAATGAAATTAAAGCTAAAAAAAGCATAATCGACAAAATCAAAGAATGGTTTTAAGCATTGTAATTTGCACCTATAACAGGAGTAGTTTTTTAGATAAATGCATCTCTTCTGTACTTGAACAAGCTTCTAAGAACAATAATGGAATTGAAGTACTAATCATAGATAATAATAGTACTGATAGCACAAAACAAATTGCACAAAAATATACTGAAGCCAATTCATCTGTGCGATATATTTCAGAGTCTAATCAGGGTTTAAGTTATGCTCGGAATCGAGGAATAAATGAGGCAAAAGGAGATTATATTGCCTTTGTTGATGATGATGCAACAATTGCATCATCATGGTTAAATTCTTTACTTGATGGCATAAATCAAGAGCAAGCTAAAGCGTTTGGAGGACCTATCCTTCCAAACTTTGAAAAACAACCTCCTGCATGGATTGACCCTAGTTATTTCGAAAGACGTTTTCATTCTAGCAATGGGTATTTGAACTCCATTGGTGACATACAAGTGTTTTCTGGTGGAAACATGTGTATATCAGCAAATGTTTTTAATAAGATAGGTGGATTTGATGTTACTTTAGGAATGATTGGAAACAAAATGGGGTTGGGTGAAGAAACTGAGTTTTTTCAACGACTGAACAAAGAATATCCAAACAGCTTATACAATATTGAAAACATGGCTATCAGTCATTTTGAACCAGCTATTAAATTTGAAAAAAAATACTTGAAAGACCGTATTTATTTAAGTGGCTTACAGTTTGCTGAACGTCAAAAAAAGCATAAAACATTTTATGGCTTTGTATTTATTATAGCCAAGCTAATTAAACAAAGTATAACTTCAATTATATATGCTTCATTAGGGCCATTTATAAAGTATGCCAAATTTAAAGCTCTTAAAGCCTTATGGGTAAGTAGAGGCCTGTGGAAAGGACTATTTATCTAGATATTAGCTTTAAAATAATCATATATCTTTTGAAAGAGATGCACCCTGTCCTTACCTAAAACATTATGTTTATGCTCTGGATAAACAAAATAATCTAATTGCTTGGAGGCTTCCACTGCTTTTTTAACAAAGTCTAAACTGTGCTGCCATAATACAACATCATCTGCAGTACCGTGAATGATTAACAACTTACCATCCAACATATTAACTTTATCAAGTAATGAGGTTCTTTGATAGCCCTCAGGATTTTCTTTAGGTGTGTCCATATAGCGTTCAGTATACATGATTTCATAATATTTCCAATCAATAACCGGCCCTCCAGCTACTCCCAACTTAAATACACCAGGATAATTTAGCATTAAAGATATAGTCATAAAACCACCAAAGCTCCAACCATGCACCCCCATTCTAGTACTGTCTATATATGGCAAACTCTTTAGATATTCAACACCAATGAGCTGATCTTTCATTTCACATTGACCAAGCTGTCGATGTATTACTTGCTCAAAATCCACGCTTCTATTTCCAGAACCTCTATTATCCAATGTAAATACAATATATCCCTGTTCAGCCATATGATACATCCATAAAGACGCGCCACCTAACCATGTGTTTTTTACTAGTTGAGCATGTGGCCCACCATAGACATAATACCAAACAGGATATTTTTTATTTGGATCAAAATTGGATGGCTTAATTATCCGACCAAACAAAGTTGAGCCATCATCTGCTTGAAACTCTAGCATTTCTGCTTTACCAATATTGTATTCTTCAAGAGGATCTTTTGAGACTTTTAGCTTGAATATTTCATCACCCTCATTATTTACGATCGATTGTATTCTAGGTATGTCTATTGAACTGTATGATGAAATATAATGTGTGCCATTTTGATTAAACTGAGCATAGGTAACACCTTCATTTTTACCTAATAATTGTCGTTTACCAGTCTTTATATCAATCTTATAAATTGCTGTTGATCGAGCATCCTTACCACTTCCTTTCACATATATATAACGACCACTAATATCATTAGACAATATGGAATGAACTAGCCACTTACCAGAGGTTATTTGTTTTTGTAGCTTTCCATTAACAGTGTACAAATAAAGATGTTGATAGCCATCCCTTTCACTAAACCATATAAAATTTGAGGCATCTCCATTTATAAAGTATGGCGGATGCTCTGGCTCAACATATTCATTATCTTTTTCTTCAAAAAGTGTTTGTAAATGCTTTCCTGTAGAAACATCATATTTCTGTAATTTTAAATGGTCCTGCCCTCTATTTAAAACAGCTACATAGATTGATTTTTCATCTGGACTCCAGGCTATATTCGTAAGATATTGATCCTTAGGCAAACCCGTTTCTAAATAAATCTTTTTACCAGACTTTACATTTAAAATCCCTATCTGAACATAATGCGATGAATCTCCAGCCATAGGATATTTAATACTGTTAAGCTCTGCTGGCCTATCGGTTACATCTACTAATGGATAATCACTCACCATTTGCTCATTCTTTTTATAATAGGCTAAATAATTCCCTTTAGGAGACCAAAAAGTACCCTTAGATATGCCAAACTCATAACGATGTACTGCCTTCCCAAAGACTATATTATCAGTCTCTCCATCTGAAACTTCTATTTTTTCTCCGCTAATATTTTTTATAAATAACTGGTCTCCTTTTGTATAAGCTATTTGAATACTGCCTTCATGCACATCCGCATTTTCACTGCCTTCTGGAAGAACTATCTCCAATGGCTTATCTAATTTTGATGATGTGAAATAATACTTTAAACCTTTTCGTATATAAAAGCTAGTATCATTATAAAAGTTGATTTTTGGAAAAGTTTTAAAGGCCTGAGCAGAATCCAAGTCCATTCTTGAATTTAATGAACTCAATGTCGTAAATATACGTTCTGATCCACTTAAACTCTTTTGAATAAGTACTTTTTCACTATCTCTTTCGGCTTCAAACAGAACAGCATTTCCATCTGGATACCATTGTAATTGTTTTAACCTTTCTGGAGCTAATGTACTCCATGCATTAGTAATTGAAGACTTTAAACTTAACTCTTTATTCTGAGCACATAATATCATGCTCATTATCGCACTGCATAATAGTATACTAACTCTCATCACTATTTTTTTATATGTATTATTTTCAGCTCTTTACTATAGTATTTTGACTGCATCTTCAAAAGATAAAGCCCTTCATTTAAACTACTAAAATCTAATATGTCTCTTTGTTCATACGTAGTCCAAAGTAAGGCTGATTTTGAATCAAATAATGACATGCTTTGAAAATAAAAGTTATCAGGCCATTTAATATTCAGTATATCTTTAACTGGATTTGGATAAATATTGATTTCAGCAAAATTTATTTTCGGAACAGTATTGATATAAATACTGTCTTTCACAATTATATTATCAATAAATAAGTTGTTACCATATCCATTTTCCACCTCAAATCTAAAGTAAATAGTATCTCCAATAAAAGATCTTAAATCTAAAGACCTTGTCTTCCAATCTAAGGGAGACGGGTACCAATCCTCTGTCTGACTTGATGTGTTTGTCTGCAAGGCACTTCCAGCTTTATTAAATAAAAGTGTATCTGCATTACAATCTGAATGCATATAAACTTTAAGACGCTCATAATTAGCGCTAGAATATTTTGCGTAAGCTATATCAAAATAAAGTTTAGGACTATCTAGGTTTGTTAAATGAATCCTAGGGGTCACAAAAGCATCTAATTCTCCATCACCACTATATCTAAAGTGATTAAGCATTAGACATCTTGTTGGCAAACTATCTCTTCCTGCTAAAGTAAAAGAGGACTGCCATTGCATTTTATTGTCAGGATTGATATAGCTGATACTTTCCCAATCTTGTTCACTTTCAAAGTTTAGATTAATACTAGATTGATCATTTGGATTTAATTTTAATAACGAAATACGCATCGTATCATTATCTAAATAATTGTCTGCAACACCATTAACTGAACTAATATTTGCTTGAAAATTAAGCTTACCCGTATTTATATTTTGAATAGAAAAATAAACGCTATCTATTTCATAAGGCAATAATGTATCTGAAAAAAGATACGGATTAGACTGTTGAGCACCCAAACTATTTTCTACAACATATGAAAATATGGTATCGGTTCCCATATTTTGAATATAATAATAGACCTCAAAACTATCCAGACAAATATTGTTTTGTATGCTTAAATCAAATAACCTTAAATTAAGATTCAAAATAGGCTCAATACCAAATGCATTGTTTATTTTATCCTTATGAAAAAGACGAACATGATCCTCCATATAAAGTACTTGATCCTTTGTGAAAAATAATCTGCAGCTATCTTTAACCTCACTCATAAAGTTTGAATGCATATCAGCTTGGTCATGATCTTCTACACAGGTATTAGATTGAGTATCGTAACAAGCTAATGGATCTAATATACTAGGAGGTGTATCACAAATACCATCTCCTTCTGTAATGCAACTTTTCTCCGAACTGCCTGAACAAGAGCCACCTTCATTGAGACCTTTTAACCCTAAGTAATGACCAATTAATTTGGTTAATGCTCTAGAGGAATTTTGCAATAATGACAAACGATTAATTACGACACCCTGAATTGATTGAGGATCCCAAACCCCTATGGAACTACCATTATCTGAACTATCCAAAGCGCAAATCCATATATTTAAATACTTATCAGTATCCCATGGATCTTGACCTCCTGAAGCCGTCTTTTTATATTGTTCATGATTTGAAAATAGCTGTTGACCTACATATACATAGTTAATACCAAGACTGGGGGTTAAACTAAGTGTCCTTTCAGCAAGTACGAATTGTATTTTAGACTTTCCAATTAATCCATGCCATGATGCATCAATTAAACTAGTGTCTTGGGAGGAAAGAGAAAAATCCTTATTAAGATCATCAACAATACTTTGCAAGCCTAATATAGTTTGAAGCTGTGTTGAGTCTTGATATAAAAGATGTATAACAACTGGAATTTTATAAAATCTTGATTGTCCTTGACAATGCAATACAACTATAATTAAAAGTATGGATACAATTAATCTCATTTTAACAAATCGGGCCTCCTTTTTTCCGTTACTTTTAAAGCCTGGTCATATCTCCATGCTTCTATTTTCTTTGTATTCCCGCTCAATAACACCTCTGGCACCTCCATCCCTTCAAAGTTTCTTGGACGAGTGTAAACTGGAGGAGCTAGAAGATTATCTTGGAAAGAGTCTGTCAATGCAGATGTCTCATCAGAAAGCACTCCTGGAATTAAACGCCCTAATGCATCCACTAAGACCGCTGCACCTAACTCTCCTCCTGATAAAACATAATCCCCAATGGAAATCTCTCGAGTAATGAACATATCTCTTATCCTCTGATCAATGCCCTTGTAGTGACCACAAAGCATCAATAAATTTTTAGACATAGACATTTGGTTAAGCAAAGGTTGATTTAGTCTGTCTCCATCAGGTGTCAAATAAATAACCTCATCATATTCTCTCTCAGACTGCAAATCGCGAATACACTTAGCAATAGGCTCACACATCAATACCATACCAGCCCCTCCACCAAAAGCATAGTCGTCTACTTGCTTATAATTCCCATATCCATAATCTCTTAAAGACACAAGACGAACACTTAATAGGTTTTTATCTTGAGCTCTTTTTAAAATAGAATGATTAAGCGGGCTTTCAATAAGCTCTGGAATAAGACTTATAATATCAATATGCATAAACTAAAGATCTAATATCCCTGCAGGGGTTTTATAAAAAATAACTTTTTTGTACATATCAATACTATCAATTAATGCCTCATTCAAGGGCAAAAACACTTCTTTTCCTTTATAACTGATTTTTGCTAAATCATTGCCACTTATAGGCATCACCTCTTCTATTGTTCCTAAAAACCCAATATCTAAATCAATAACTTGATAAGTTTTAAAGTCATTTAAAGACTGATTATCCATTACAAGTATGTCATCTTTTGAAAAAGCAACTTCATAGCCTATTAGCGCCTTAGCCGCATCTTCTGAATCTATATCTTCAAACTTTATAACCATCCCTTGTCCCTTTAAAAAGACATCTTCAACATAAAATGGAACTGGCTTTTGATCAATAACTAAAAAAGCAAAATGCATATCCAAATCTAGCTCTAGTCTTTCAATATCCCACCGGATTGCTACGTGCCCCTTATAGCTATGAGTTTTATAGATGTATGCTAACGTTTTTAAATCATTCATTCTCAAGTCTAAAATAAAGGTTTTCCATTTAATCTCAATCAGAATAAATGCATTTAATGCGTACTGTAAAGTAAGCGGAAACAAAAAAGCCCAACCATAAGGTCGGGCTTCGATAACTTAAAGCATTTCGCTTATTCCTTTGGAGCTTCTTCTTCAGTCTTTGCCTCAGGCGCTTCTTCAGTGCTAGCTTCTGGTGCACTTTCCTCTACCTTAACCTCTGGTGCTTCTTCAGCGCTAGCTTCTGGTGCACTTTCTTCAGCATTTGCTTCAGGCGCTTCCTCTGTCTTCACCTCTTCTGCAGCTGCTGCTTCAGCTTCTGCCTTTGCCTTTGCCGCCTCTTCCGCCTCAACTGCAGCAGCAGCTTGACGATCAGCTTCAATTTTAGCTTTAATAGCCTCTTCTTCCTTTAAACGAGCAGCCTCCTCAGCTTTACGCTTAATCTCATATTTAGCTTCTTCTCTTGACAAACGTGTATCAACCCACTCTTGAAATTTTGTTTCTACATCGTCCTCTTTAACAACTCCCAGCTTTACTCCTCTTAATAGATGCTTTTTGTAAATAACACCTTTATATTTTAATATAGCTCTTGCACTTTCTGTTGGTTGCGCTCCTTTCATTAACCAATCCAAAGCCTTTTCTGAATCAAGTTTAATTTCAGCTGGTTGAGTTACTGGATTATAAGAACCGATTCTTTCAATATATCTTCCGTCTCTTTTTGATCTAGAGTCTGCGATTACAATGTGGTAGTAAGCTCTTTTTTTTCTACCTTGTCTTTGAAGTCTAATTTTTACTGACATATGCTTGTTTTATCTATAGAAATAGTGAACAATTAATTTTTTGCGTTGCAAAGATAGAATTTAAAATGGTAATCCCTTAAATGCACCCTTAGAAAAATTCATTCCTTGCATTTTTTTCATCATTTTTTGCATTTGATCAAACTGCTTTATAAAAGCATTAACATCTTGAATACTGTTTCCGCTGCCTTCAGCAATACGTCTTCGACGACTTCCATTCAAAATAGGCGGATTTTCTCTTTCTTCCATTGTCATTGAATAGATAATAGCCTCTATCTTGTTAAACTCACCATCATCAACATCAACATCTTTTAGGGCCTTACCCATACCTGGAATCATACCTAGCAAATCCTTCATGTTTCCCATTTTTCGGATTTGCTTTAATTGGTCAAGAAAATCATTAAAGTTTAGCTGATTCTTCGCAATCTTCTTTTGTAGCTTTTTAGCTTGTTCAGCATCATATTGTTCTTGAGCCTTTTCAACTAGACTAACGATATCTCCCATTCCCAATATACGCTGAGCCATACGCTCCGGATGAAAAACATCTAGGGCGTCTAATTTCTCTCCAGTACTTAAAAACTTGATTGGCTTTTCTACTTGATAGCGAATACTTAAAGCTGCTCCTCCACGTGTATCACCATCCATTTTAGTCAATACAACACCATCAAAATCAATGCGCTCATTAAAGGTTTTTGCCGTATTCACAGCATCTTGTCCAGTCATTGCATCTACAACAAATAATGTTTCTGATGGTTTAATCGTATTCTTAATACTTTCAATTTCAACCATCATAGATTCATCAATTGCCAAACGTCCCGCAGTATCTATGATAACTACATTGTTACTATGAAGTTTAGCATGACTCACTCCATTTAATGCAATATTAAGAGGATTTTTATTTCCCTCTTCTGCATATACCTCTACTCCAATTTGTTCTCCAAGAATTTTAATTTGCTCTATTGCTGCTGGTCGATATACATCACAAGCAACCAATAGTGGGTTTTTACCTTTTTTGGTTTTTAAATAGTTTGCTAATTTACCTGATAAAGTAGTCTTACCAGAACCTTGCAATCCAGACATTAAGATAACTGCAGGGTTACCACTAATACTTATATCCTCATGATTTGTACCCATTAATGCTGTCAATTCGTCCTTTACGATTTTCACCATTAATTGTCCTGGAGAAACGCTTGTAATTACGTTTTCACCCATTGCTTTATCCTTGATTTTATCAGTAAAATCTTTAGCAATCTTATAATTCACATCAGCCTCCACAAGAGCTCTACGAATCTCTTTTACTGTAGAAGCTATATTTATTTCCGTAATCTTTCCTTGACCTTTTAAGGTCTTAAAGGCTTTATCTAATCTATCCGATAAATTTTCAAACATGGTTGATAATTGATGTATAAAAAAAGGGGATTCTCATCCCCTTAAGTTGTATTAAAATCAGGGTCTAGTTTCCTAAATAAGACTTTAATAATTTACTTTTAGAATTTGCACGTAATTTAGAAATTGCTTTATCCTTAATTTGACGCACCCGTTCTCTAGTCAAATCAAACTTCTCTCCAATATCTTCTAAAGACATTGCATGCTCCAAATTAATACCAAAATAGAACTTTAGCACGTCTCTTTGTCTCTCCGACAAAGTAGACAAAGAACGTTCAATTTCTTTAGATAAAGACTCTGAGTATTCCAAATTCTTATCTGTTTTAACTGCATTTGGATCTGGTAAGACATCTAACAGACTACCCTCTTCACCATCCTGAAACGGAGAATCCATAGACACATGTCTTGAAGCAACTCCCATGGTGTTTTCAATTTCATCTACATTCGTATCCAAAATCTCTGCAATCTCATCAGATGTTGGTTCACGCTCAAATTCTTGTTCTAATTGGGTGAAAGCCCTATTAATTTTGTTCAAAGAGCCTACTTTATTTAATGGCAGACGTACAATTCTAGATTGCTCTGCTAAAGCTTGCAAGATAGACTGACGAATCCACCAAACAGCATAAGAAATGAATTTAAAACCTCTTGTTTCATCAAATCTTTGTGCTGCCTTAATAAGACCTAGATTTCCTTCATTGATTAAATCACTTAAAGTTAAGCCCTGATTTTGATACTGCTTTG
>CAJXBJ010000056.1 GCA_913050195.1 uncultured Saprospirales bacterium | reverse complement strand
AGCTAGAAGAGGCTAAGCCTATTGATAGAAGACAGATTAGTAATAAAGACTTAGCCTTTTTGTTAAAAGATCTAGATAGTTTAGGGGTGCAAGGCATTAATACAAATTTGTTATATGAAACGGTAATGGATTTAGAGGATGGTGGGCGCGATTTAGATATTCAGCATACAATTTTGGTCATGGATAAAGATATTGTGTTATCTGTTTGGGATCATCAAAAAGAAGATGGAGATATAATTTCCCTTTATTTAAACAATGAGCTTATTTTAAATAACCATTTATTGACAAAGTCCAAAAAGTACGTTAGGCTTCGATTAAAAGGAAATGCAATGAATGAGCTAAAGCTTTATGCTGAGAATTTAGGTAGGGTTGCACCAAACACAGCTTCATTGGAAATCAAGCATATGGATAAAACCTATAATTTAGTTTTGCGTTCTGATTTGCATAAATGCGGTGTGCTTGAGATTAAGCATCAGAATCCTTAAATGCCAAGTTTTTTACGAATATTTTTTGGTATAGCATTCTTATGCAGGGTATATGAAATGCTCTTTAGTTGGAAATAAGATTCGGAGGCATATAAATATCCGCTTTTGCCAATTTTATCTCCCCAAGAGTTTTTTACAATATAATAAGGGGTGTCATATTGGTCTTTCGCGGTGCCTGTTATATGCATTAAGTGATCATCTGTCGTGTTTTGATTGAGAAACTCACTCATTCTAAATTCTTCTGATATTTCTAGCTCAGTTTCAACCAAAACACCAGTGTTTTTTCGTTCTAGCTGGCTTTTTTCTGACCAAGGTTTTTCAGGAATGATTGCTACACCTTCCTTTCTATTAAAACTTTTTTCACTAACATCACAATCCCAAACAGCAGTAAAGCCTTGGCTTAGGGCATAGTCTAATACTTCTTGAAACTCATTTAATGGTAAGTTGTAGAATTGTCCGTTAGAGAAATTGTCCGGTATGTTTAGAATATTAGATTGGTATAAAGGTAAATTATTAAAAGAAGTAAGATGTATATAGTTATCTCTTTCAAATTGCATAAAGTCTTTGGCAAAGCTTTTGGGCGTATAGCTTTGCCCTTGAAAAGTAAACGTTTCTGGAGCACTACCAAGATATGCGTTTAGAACCCCTTCAAAAGCCTCAATCCATTGAGTATTTAATTGTCCGCTTCTATTTTTTATTACTGCATCTACGAAGGCTTTAAGTAGGCTAAATAGTTCGCTATGTTGGTGTTTTTCGCCATCATAACTTTTTCCTTTATAAGCTAATTCAGGAATAGCGCCATGTTCATAGACGGCGTTTAGTAAATCATGTGCTAAGCTTCCTTGACTAAAATTAGCCTTTCCCTGTCTTTGGACATAGTTTTGTGCTTTTGCCTTATATACGTTGCGTACAACGAACATTTCTGACAGGTCAATATTGCCCTTGTTTATACGGATTAATTCAGACTCTAGAAATGAAGCGGTAGAAAAGCTCCAGCAGGTTCCGGTGCTTCCTTGACTTTTTACAGAAGTAGCCTGTATATCATTAGTTATTTTAAAAGTATAAGTAGAATCATTTTGGGTAAATCCAAAACTGTATAGTGAAAGGCAAATAATACTTAAAATAATTTTTTTCATAGCTAGTTTTTTAAGAGAACACCACTTCGTCTTTTATCTCCTGCACCACCTAGTTTTCCACGATAATAAGTCACTGTGTGTACTCCTCCAAAATACATGTCCTGCTCAGAGAATCGTGCAATTTCACAATCCGGTATTTTGTGATTGTTGGACAATGAAAATCCTGGCTCTACATCAAGCTTCCCATTTTCTAAATATACCCTAGGGGATTTAATAGCATCATGAGATGCCATTTCATAATCTAACATGTAGTGAATGCACTGCATAATAACCGCAGGTATTCTGCCAGCTCCACCACTTCCCGTTACAATAACGGCTCTCCCGCTTTTGTTAAGAGCTATGGTTGGTGACATTAGTGAAGAAACACGAGTATTACAAGGCCATGAGTGGAACCCATTAGGAAATAATGCAGCCTCACCGAGCATGTTGTTAAGCATTATTTGTGTCCCAGGTATAGAACATGCTGATCCTTCTCCATTTGTTGAAGATACTCCAGCAGCATTTCCATCTTCATCTAATATACTAAAGTGTGTAGTGCAGCCTCTTTTATTTGCTTGAGCTTGATGATTTTTTAGGACCTCAGCCCACTCTTTTTGTGCTTTTCCAATAGCTCGGTATAATAGATCTAAGTGCTTTTCGCTAAAAATTTCAGGTAATTCTACTTGTTCAATATTTTTTAGAGCATAGTCAATCATGCCCCCTCCAACACTAGGATAAGGGTTAGTGATTAATTGATAGCCCTTATAGTTAAAGCTGTAAGGTTGTCTTATTGTTGCTTTATACTCTTTTAAGTCTTCGAGATTGATGAAGCCTCCTTTTTCTGAAAGAGTGTCTACTATTTTTCTAGCTATTTCACCTTCGTAAAAAGCACGTGGGCCCTCTTTAGTTAAATAGTCTAAATAGTCCGCCATTTCAGGAAATGCAAGGGTTTCTCCTTCTTTAATAAGTCCATTGTTGGACGGAAAAAAAGAAGGATTCATTTGCTTGTCACCTTTGATGATATTTTGAAGGAGTAGAAAGTCATAATGTTGAAAAGCATCCACGGTAACGCCCTCTTTTGCATATTTGATTGCCGGCTCAACAAGTACCTTCATAGGAAGTGTACACATCTTCTCATAAATATCAAATATCCCTGCAATGCTTCCTGGCGTAGCCACAGACCCGGCCCCTATATGAAAGGTTTCTTTAGCATCTCCAAAGTTTAGTTCAACAGGGTAAAAGTCAATTTGACTTAATGGTTTTTTGTGTTTTGGTGTTTGACAGAAAAAGTCAAAAAGAAGATTTTTTTTGTCTGCAGTGTGGACAATCATAAAGCCTCCGCCACCTGCTGAGCTCATGCAAGGCTCAGTGACATAAGAAGCTAATAAGGCTGCTATAGCTGCATCATAGGCATTGCCTCCTACATTTAGAATTTCAATAGCAGCTTCTGCAGTCTGCGTATGTCCGGCTGAAACAATGCCTTTTTTTGCTTTCAAGTTTTGCAATTGAGCGTTAAAAATAAAGATTCTTGTTGAGTATTAGTCTGCTAAAATAGGTGAAAGCCATTTTTTAATTTTTTCTAGCGGCATTTGCTTGCGCTTACTATAATCCAAAAGCTGGTCCGTGTCTATTTGTCCAATTCCAAAATAGCGAGATTCCGGGTGAGCAAAATACAGACCGCATACTGATGCGGCAGGATACATAGCAAGACTTTCTGTTAAGCTAATGCCAGTGTGTTTTTTCACCTCTAACAATGATTCGAAAAGGGTGATTTTTTCTGTGTGATCTGGGCAGGCAGGGTAGCCAGGAGCTGGTCTAATTCCCTGATAGGTCTCCTTTATAAGGTCATTATTGTTAAGGTTTTCATCCGGAGCATATCCCCAATAGTCTCTTCTTAATTTTAGATGTAAATATTCTGCAGCAGCTTCAGCAAGCCTATCCGCAATAGCTTTTAAAAGTATTGAAGAATAATCGTCATGAGAAGCTTCAAATTCTTTTATCTTTTTTTCGATGCCCAGACCAGCAGTAACCGCAAAGGCGCCAATATGGTCTTTGATGTTTTTTTCCTTTGGCGCAATAAAGTCAGCTAAGCAATAATTGTATTTATCTTTTGCTTTTTTTATTTGCTGTCTTAGTTGATGAATTTTAAGTTTGGCCTTTTTACGATTATCGTCTTCATATATTTCAATATCATCTTCAACACTATTAGCAGGGAAGACACCTAATACTGCTTTTGCATCTAGCCAATTTTCTGATATGATTTTGTCTAACATTGCGTTTGCATCTTCATATAGGCTCCTCGCTTGCTCTCCATATTTTTTATCCTCTAATATCTTTGGGTGTTTGCCTTTAAGTTGCCAGCTTATGAAGAAAGGTGTCCAGTCAATAAATTCTCTAAGAGTTTTAATGTCTAATGAGCTAAATACTTTAATGCCCTTGAATTTAGGTTCTTTAATAGAGTATTCATCCCATTCAATAGGAAGTTTATTGGCACGAGCTTCTTCAATACTAATAAGTGCTTTTTTATGTGCTTTGTTTAAGTGCTGCTCGCGAACTTTGTCATAAGAAGCACGCATTTCTTCACAGAAGTCTACAGAGTTGTTTTCATTGAGCAATTTTCCAGCGACCGGCACACAGCGAGAGGCATCCAAAACATGAATAGCACTGCCGCTGTATTTTGGAGCTATCTTAACAGCTGTGTGTACTTTTGAAGTCGTTGCACCACCAATTAACAGAGGTGTTTTGAATCCACGCTTCTCCATCTCTTCAGCAACATAAACCATTTCATCAAGGGATGGTGTGATTAGTCCAGAAAGGCCAATAATATCAGCTCCCACTTCCTTAGCCTTATTTAGTATTTGGTCACATGGAACCATTACTCCCATATCTATTACTTCGTAGTTGTTGCAGCCAAGGACAACGCCTACTATGTTTTTTCCTATATCATGAACATCGCCTTTCACCGTTGCCAAAAGAATTTTTCCAGCACTTTGATGTTTGCCTTGTTTTTCATCTTCCATATATGGCAGGAGATATGCTACCGCTTTTTTCATGACGCGTGCACTTTTTACAACTTGTGGAAGGAACATTTTGCCACTACCAAATAAATCTCCAACGATATTCATTCCATCCATCAATGGGCCTTCTATAACCTCTAAAGGCCTATTCATTTTTTGTCTAGCCTCTTCCGTGTCTGCTTCTATGTGTTCAGTTATGCCTTTAATTAGCGCATGACTTAGTCGCTCATTTACAGGAAGTTTGCGCCAGCTGTCGTCTTTTATTAGGCTTTTGCCTTTTCCTTTTATAGACTCAGCATGTTCAACCAAGGCCTCAGTAGCGCCTTCATGTTTGTTCATGAGAACATCCTCAATTAAACGTAGTGTCTTTGGTCCTATATTTTCATATATTTCAATCAACCCGGCATTTACAATCCCCATATCTAAGCCCTTATTTATAGCATGATATAGAAAAGCAGAATGCATTGCTTCACGAATCAAATTATTTCCTCTAAATGAAAAAGATATATTGCTAATACCTCCACTTACCAAAGCGCCAGGTAAGTTGTTTTTTATCCATTCCGTAGCTTTGATAAAGTCTACTGCATAATTATTGTGCTCCTCAATGCCTGTCGCTATCGTTAAGATGTTAGGGTCAAAAATGATATCTTCGGCTCTAAAGCCGACTTGCATTGTTAAAATATTGTATGCCCGTTCACATATTTGGATTCGACGCTCAAAATTATCGGCTTGTCCTTTTTCATCAAAAGCCATTACAATAACTGAAGCACCAAATCTTCGAACCTCTTTAGCTTGATTTATAAAAGTTTCTTCCCCTTCTTTAAGAGATATAGAGTTAACGATGGCTTTGCCCTGAACGCATTTTAGTCCTGCTTTTAAAACGCTCCATTTAGAGGAGTCTATCATGATAGGAAGCTTGGCGATTTCGGGCTCAGAGGCAATCAAATTTAAAAAGGTTGTCATGGCTTCTTCTGAATCCAGTAAGCCTTCATCCATATTGACATCAATAATTTGAGCTCCGCCTTCAACTTGGCTTTGAGCGACAGAAAGCGCTTCGTCGTAGTTGCCTTGAAGTATTAGGCGTTTAAACTTTGCAGAGCCTGTAATATTTGTTCGTTCGCCAATATTGACAAAATTGCTTCCTTTGTAAACATTTAATGCCTCTAGGCCACTAAATCTAGGGATTGCTTCAATTGGCTCTATTTCTCTTGGCTTATAAGAGGCACATACTTCAACAATCTTTTTGATGTGCTCAGGTGTTGTCCCGCAACATCCGCCTACAATGTTTATTAGGCCATCTTTTAAATAATCTTCTACTAAAGCCTGCATTTCTGCTGGGCTTTGGTCATATTCACCAAAAGCATTCGGTAGGCCAGCATTTGGATGAGCACTTACCAAAAACTCTGTATTCTTTGCAAGACGTTTCAAATAAGGTTTGAGCTGTTCTGCACCAAGAGCACAGTTAAATCCGACACTGAGCAACGGCATATGTGAAATAGAAATTAAAAAGGCCTCTACTGTCTGACCTGAAAGAGTTCTGCCGCTAGCATCGGTTATTGTGCCTGATACCATAATTGGCAGATTGCATGACTCATCAGCAAAGTAGTTGTCTGCTGCATATAAGGCAGCTTTACAGTTTAGTGTATCAAATACTGTTTCAATTAGTAAAAGGTCTACACCTCCTTTAATTAAGCCATCAATTTGTTCATAATAGGCTTCAACTAAGCTGTCAAATGTAATAGCCCGATAGCCAGGATTGTTTACATCTGGGGATAAGGATGCTGTTTGGTTAGTAGGTCCAATGGAGCCTGCCACAAATCTTGGCTTTTCAGGGTTTGTGTTGGTGTATTCTATGGCTACCTCTTTAGCAATCTTAGCAGACTCATAATTTATATCAAAAACAGCGTCCTCTAAGTTGTAGTCAGCTTGGGCAATACTTGTCCCACTAAAGGTGTTGGTTTCTATAATATCAGCGCCTGCGTCAAAATAAGCTGCATGAATTGACTTGATGATATCTGGCCTTGTTAAGGAAAGGAGGTCATTGTTGCCTTTTAAGGAAGATTTGTGGTTTTTAAATCGGTCCCCTCTAAAATCCGTTTCATCAAGAGTATGTCTCTGAATCATAGTGCCCATGGCACCATCTAGAACTAAAATGCGTTTTTGAAGTATTTTTTCGATTAAATGCATTCTCTAAATTTACCCCTTACGCACAGCTTCAAAGTCTGCTCTTCTCTTTTCCATAAAGGCAGTTGTTCCTTCAATAAATTCTGGATGGCCAAAACATTGACCAAAAGCTTTAATCTCTTCTTCTAGCCCAACTTGCCCATCAATATAGCCGGCATTTACAGCTCGAATTGCACAACTAACAGCGTTTGGTGAGTTGCGCATTATTTTTTTAGCCATTCCATATGCTTTTTCTAATAAGCTTTCTTGCTCACAGATTTGATTGACAAGCCCAAGTACTAGAGCTTCTTCCGCTTCTATCATTTGGGCCGTCATTACTAATTCCATGGCTTTCCCTTTTCCTATAAGTTGTGCAAGTCTTTGTGTTCCACCATATCCTGGTATAACCCCTAAAGAAACTTCAGGTAAGCCCATTTTTGCATTGAGGGACGCTATGCGAACATGGCAGCTCATGGCAAGCTCTAGTCCGCCTCCTAATGCAAAGCCATTAACTGCTGCGATTATAGGCTTGTTGAAGCGCTCTATTTTGTTGAAAACACGGACATGTCCATCAGAACTTAAGGCCATGCCTTGTTCATAATTAAAGTCTGCAAATTCAGAGATATCAGCACCTGCAACAAAGGCCTTGTTTCCGGCACCAGTAAGAATTACCACCCAAATATTACTATCTTTTTCTACTTCACAAAGAAGCTTATGCAATTCGTCAAGTGTCGCCTTGTTTAAAGCATTTAATTTGTCCGGTCGATTAATATAAATCGTCAGAACTTTACCGTCTAAGTTTGTTTTAATGTTATTGTAAGCCATGGATAATTAGTTATTGGCTTACAAAGATAAAAGATTACTCCAATTCTCCTCTAGGTGAGGCCGCGTAGTTTATTTTTAATGCGTTAGCTTGTCTTAGCTCTTGCTTAACATCAAAGACAATTCCCATTTTAGTTTCGGTGTCCACCTTTAGCGATACAATCATTTTTTTTCGATCAACTTCAGGAAGTTTTTTTCTTTCAATTTCGACAAACTCACCAACCTTTTTGTGGTCTCCAAGAACATCATTTAACTGAATTCTAGATGCATCACCTAAAGCGGGATCTGATGGCTTGCCAATATATATGTGAGAAATTAAAGACTTCTTTTTAAGTTTCACAATCTCTGTTCCCTCAGGTACAATTACTTGAACTTTAACATCTCTTTCACGCATAACCGTAGCAACCATAAAAAAGAATAGTAGAATAAAAATGATATCTGGCAAAGATGCCGTTGATATTCCAGGAGTGCCCTTTTTCTCTTTTCCTCTAATTGATGCCATAATACTATTGTGCGCCCTCAAATGGATCTGCCTCTGAGATCTTCATTGGGAATTTTTTACGAATTGTTTTGTCCATACGCTTATACTTCTTGCGCTCATCGTGCAAGGGGTCAGTGGCAATATTTCTTATCTCTGCATATGACTTATTGTAAAGTCCCTCTGCGTACTCATCTCGACATTCTCTATAGGCGGCTTTAACTTCGTTTAATATTTGTATATAAATATCATAGGAAGTTCCTCTGTGTGTTTCAATAGAAACCACAGCTTTTTCTGAACTTTCAGGAAGGTCATCAAGCTTGCCATCATTTTTAAGAAAACGAACAGTTTGCTCTTTAAGTAGGGAGACATCTAACATGTCACCTTCAACAAGTAATAAATCATCTCTATTGACCAGTATGTTAAGTGTATTTCTATCGTGAATTTCAGCTGACTCAGGTTCATCAACATGCGGTGGTAAGAGCATTGGGATACCCTTATCTTTGCTCATGGTGGTTGTTACCAAGAAGAAAATTAGTAACAAGAATGCAATGTCCGCCATTGAACCTGCATTAATTTCACCCGCTTCTCTTTTTTTTCTAGCCATGTTTATTTAATAAATCCTTTCACTTCTGTCCATATAATACAGCCGAAGGCCACAATAGTTAGTGTGTACATTAAGCCTAATGCTGCTCCTACATTTTTATATATAGACGCGCTTACTTTTCTAAGATCAAGATATTCTTGAGTTGGATTGTCGCCAATAAAATACATCACTAAATAGAGCACTAAGAAGGCCGCTAAACCTATAGCTCCTTTTTTAATAGTATCTACTGTTATAACCCCTTTAGTCATATGCAGTATAGGGAAACCCACGCATAACAAAGCTGTTACAACCACAAGGAACATTGATAGAGGCAAGCCGATTTCTGTCATTACAAACTCCATACTTCTATCGTTTTATAGCATTGTTTTTTAATAAGATGTCTACAAAACGAATTGAGCAATCTTCCATTTCATTTACAATGCCATCAATTTTTGATACTATGTAGTTGTAGAATATTTGAAGAATTACGGCCACAATCAAACCTGCAAGTGTTGTTAATAGGGCAACTTTAATACCGTGGGCAACAAGCTTAGGTTGAATATCTCCAGCAGCTTCAATAGCATCAAAGGCATCAATCATACCAATTACAGTACCCATGAAACCAAGCATCGGAGCTAATGCAATAAAAAGAGAAATCCAAACCATGCCTTTTTCTAGTTGTCCCATTTGTACAGAGCCAAATGAAACGATAGATTTTTCAACCACTTCTAAGCCGTCTTTTGCTCTGTCTAAGCCTTCAGCGCAAATGCTTGCAACAGGACCTCTTTCATTTCTGCAAACTTCCTTGGCGCTTTCTACACCTCCAGAGGCTAAAGCCGTATCAATACGGTCTAATAGGTCTTCATTGTTTACAGTTGATAGGTTTAATGTGATAATTCGTTCAATTGCAAAGGCTAAGCCAAAGATTAAACAAACTAATACTAGAGACATAAAGTCCCATCCTCCTTCAATAAACTTGTCTTTAATTACTTCTGTAAAGCTTCGTTTTACTTCTGCTGGTTCTTCATTTACTGCAGGGGTTACTTCTTCTTTGCTTTCTTCCTGTACTGCGTTGGTGTCCGCCTCAGCTTGTGCTGAAGTGTCTACTTGTTCTATTGAGCTGTCAGGTGCTGCAGTTTCTTCTTGAGCAGTTACTATTGAACCAAAGCTCAATGAAAAAACTAATAATAAAGCGAGCATCTTCTTCATAATATCTCTTGTGTTTTGTGTCAAAAAATGGTTGTGCAAATTATGCAGAAATTTTAAAACTAAAAAGTAATTCACAATTTTAATAAAACACTAGCCATAAGCCGGGTTCTGTTCACATGAAGTGTGCTGTCATTTATCTAGCTTACTTGTTGCCAAATAAGTCAATCAACCTACCCCCCAGTTTTTGACGAGCCGCCATAAGCCAAAGGCATACTGGTATATTTGGTCTTTCAACGCACAAGGTTTACCCCAATGTTTAGTCACCTAAGCATTCCGTGAGCTCTTACCTCACATTTTCACCCTTACCTTAATATAAGGCGGTTATTTTCTGTGGCACTTTCTGACTCTCGCGAATCCTTTCTGTTAGAAAGTGTGCTGCTCTATGTTGCCCGGACTTTCCTCGTTAATTAAAACGCGACAGCCTGGCTATGTGTTTAAATATGTAAAAGAACTTTTGTTGCTCCATAACCATAACGTGCATCATAGTCATTAGAGTATGTTCGCACAGATGGATGGACTTTTAATGTTTCAAAAATAGCATTTTTTAACTTGCCACTTCCTAAGCCATGTATAAAAGTTATTTCACTTTGTTGATTAGCAATGGCATTATCTAATGCCTTTTCAAAATAAAGTAATTGATGATATAGTATGTTTTCTTTGCTTACGCCTGGAAAAGTCGTTTGAAGTTTTTCCCAATGAAGATCGATAACGCTATTATTAATAGATTGTGATTTCTTCCGCGTTGGCGCTTTTCTACTCATTAGTTTTTCTCTAAGCGCATATATTTCTTCTTTACTAGCCTGTTTAAGGTCGCTTTCTTTTGGCTTTTTCAAAATAAAAATCTGGTAGCAAAGCCCTTCTTTTTTAATTTCATCAATATATTCAAATGGTTTGAAAAACTTTTTTGGGCTAATCTTTTTTTGATTTGTTGTCGTACCATTATTTAGGTTGAGTTCAAATTCGAGTCTTTGGGTTTGATTGCAGTCTTCCAGAGAAATAATGCCGTATTCTACATGTTCATTTGGAGCAATGGTTGTATGTGTAGCGCCTAAGGGTTTTTCTAAAATAATATGCTTTAGTTTTATATTAATCTCCTCGTCTAAGCGGTTTATTAAATGGAGATAAAAAGATTCATACTTCCCTGTCTCAAGAAATATTGGGCAATAGGCAATAAAGATGCCTTTGTTAAGATGTTTTGTATTTTGCGCCATCATTAAAGCTGTAAAAATATCAACAAAAGCGTAAATGATTGGATTGAATACAATAAAATGGCGTTTAGCTCAAAAGCTTGAAAGGCTTTGGTGGAAACGATATTTGAAAGATAGAAGTGTAGAGGACTATCTTAATTGGAAAAAAAAATATTGGAGATCTTTTTTAAAAGAAATAGATTGGGGTTATGTTATATCAAAATCTGATCGGCTTTTAGATGCAGGTTGTGGTCCAGCTGGAATTTTTACCATATTTGAAGATTATGACATAACGGCCTTAGATCCTTTGTTAGAGCAATACAATCAGGATTTAGCTCATTTTAACTTTACCGATTATCCCAGCGTAAGCTTTAAGGCATTGCCATTTGAGCGGTTTCAAAACACAGCTTTGTTTGATGTTGTTTTTTGTTTGAATGCAATTAATCATTTTCGAGATTTTAAAGGAAGTATCTTAAGATTAAAACAATTGGTAAGCCCTGGTGGGTATCTAGTTTTGTCAATTGACGTACACAATTATAGCTTTTTGAAGTATATATTTAGAATGTTGCCGGGAGATGCATTGCACCCACAACAGCACACTTCAGAAGATTATCTAAATCTATTAAAGGATGAATCTTTTGTTGTCTCAAAGCATCATGTTAAAGATAGAGGCTTTGTGTTTAACTATGAAGTGCTCGTGCTTAAGAGGCTTAATTAAAAAGTCCGCTCTCAAAACCTTCATCCGTAAGAAGACCGTCGTTGTTTAAAGCGTTGCCTTCTGCGGCTTCAACAGCCAACTCATCACACCGCTCATTTTCTATGTTTCCAGCATGTCCTTTAACCCACTGATATTCTATTGTGAACTTATAGTGTAAGCTTAAATATCTAGTCCACAGATCTTGGTTTTTTTTGCCTTTGAAGCCTTTTTTTTGCCAATTAAATAGCCATCCTTTTTGTATGGAATCGATAACGTATTTAGAGTCTGAGTAGATTTTTACAGGAAGTGCTTTTTTTATTTTTTCTAAAGCTATGATAACTGCAAGTAGCTCCATTCTGTTGTTTGTTGTTTTGCGAAACCCTTGGCTGAATTCCTTTCGGAAGTCACCAAACTTCATGACTACTCCATATCCTCCAGGGCCTGGGTTCCCTTTTGCTGCTCCATCTGTGTAAATGATGATTTTTGACATTTGGAGCAAAGATGTAAATAACTTGTAATAAATAATTGTCTTTATGGAAAAAATTAAAATTGTAATTGCTTTAATTTTGAATCTATGTTAATTAATAAGTTGTACAATGTTTTTTAGTGTTCAATTGTCAGTTTAAGGGAAAATATTTTTGTAACTTCTGCAGATATTTTGAATACAAATTTTATATGCGCAAAAACATACTCCCTCTCTTTGGTGTTTTTTTATTGTTAACCTTACATACGACGAGTCTTAA
>CAJXBJ010000055.1 GCA_913050195.1 uncultured Saprospirales bacterium | reverse complement strand
AATAAATACGTTAAGGACTATACTGATGGAGCATTCAAAATGGATCATCTAGTGATGAAGAATGAAGAAGAAGTTATCAGAGCATATTCGATGGCCTCTTATCCAGCAGAGGGTAGAAACCTTATGCTTAATGTTCGTGTGGCTGCTCCGCCATGGGATAGAGACAAAAATACTTGGGCTGATATTAATCCAGGCATTGCATCGTCCTATATATTCAATTGTAAGCCTGGCGATGAAGTTACTGTTTCAGGGCCTTATGGTGAATTCTTTATTAAGGATACAGGTAAAGAAATGCTATACATTGGTGGGGGAGCAGGTATGGCTCCAATGCGTTCACATCTATATCAGTTGTTTAAAACAATTAAGACCGGTAGAAAAGTAAATTTCTGGTATGGAGGTCGTTCAAGAAGGGAGTTGTTCTATTTAGAGCATTTCCGTTCTTTGGAAAGAGAATATCCAAACTTTAAGTTTCACCTTGTGCTTTCTGATGCTTTAGAAGAGGATAATTGGATTGAGAAAAAAGATGTAAATGATAAAGATGGTGATGGCTTTGTTGGTTTTGTTCACAACGCTGTAATTGATCAATATTTATCAAAACATGAAGCTCCGGAAGAAATTGAGCTATACTTTTGTGGTCCTCCAATGATGAATCAGGCAGTATTAAAAATGGCCGATGATTGGGGTATTCCTGATGAGCAAGTTAGCTTTGATGATTTTGGAGGATAAGCTAATCCTTATAAAATTAAAAAGCCCTGGTAATTCAGGGCTTTTTTTTTGATAGGATATGCTATAAAATATCATTATTTTAAAAGCTGAATCAATTCAAATGTCCAGTTTTTTAAAGGAGGTAGCGCTAAATATTGTTAAGAAATATTCTAAACCTGAGCGTTTATGTTTGATATTTCCTAATCATTGGTCTCGGTCCTTTTTTAAAAATGCTTATACCAATATAAACTCGAGAGCATCTTGGTTGCCTGCCATGTATAGTATGAATGAGTGGGTAGTTGAACAGTCTAAATTACAAGTAATAGATAGCCTAAAGCTGCTATTTGAATTTTATGGTGTTTATACTAAGCATTTTCCAGAAAAGAAGGGCAATTTAAAATTTGAGCAATTCCAATATTTTTCATCTGTATTGTTGAATGATTTTGGTGAGATAGATAAAAATAGAGTTGATCCTAATGAGTTATATGCATATATGGCTGATGAAGATCAAATAAGAAAACAATTTTTGGATATAAATGATGATGAGTTAAGAGCACTTAGGAATTTTTGGAATATTGGTGATGATAGTGAAGCTGTTATTACCCCATCAAATTTTGAATATCTATGGAGAAAAATGCCGCTTTTATACAAAGATTTAAACTCAAATATTTTATCCAAGGGCTTTTCTTATGAAGGTGGTGTTTATCGTAAAATTGCTGATCAGGCTGATAAAGATGAGCTAAACCATAAGGCTTTTGATCACTTTATATTTATAGGATTTTTCGCTTTAAATCCCTGTGAAAAGGCAATATTAGATATGTTTGAAAGGAATAGAAAGGCTGTTTCATATTGGGATGTGGATTCATATTATCTAGATAAGAAACATCATGAGGCGGGTAGACTTATGAAGATTGAATATGGTCGAACTTCATCATGTAAAGAATTAAATTCAATAAATACCTTTGAGGGAAATGGTAAGGAGATAACGACAATAGCTGCACCACAAAAAATGGGTCAAATTAAGGCCATTGATCAATATTTAGAAAAAGTTCCTAAAGAGGCACTATGCGCAGTAGTTATACCAGATAATAGCTGGTTGTTTCCATTAATCACTTCGCTAAATGCCAAAAAAAGACAATATCGATTTACTTCGGCTTTGCCCATTGAAGGCACCTCTGTATTTCAGTTTTATAATTTGCTTTTTGAAGTTTTACATAGCCTGCATTCAGCATTTCCAGTGTTTGATAAAGAAAGGTTATTAAGTCTATTGTATTTGCTTCAAAATATAGATGATTCGCAAGCCTTGTCAGATTATATTAACAAGATTAAAAATAATTTAGAGAGCAATATTTATATCGACAGTTTAGATTTCTCATTAGACTTTTTTGCAACTATTTATTCTATTAAGAAAAAGTCAGAACTGTTTATTTTTCTAAAGGATATTGCTGTAAAATATCACTTTAAATATGTTCAAACACAGAATGATCCTTTATCAAAAGAGGTTAGTCAACAATTATATATACAGTTATCCAAGCTTGAGGAATTAATAAATACTTACCCAATTGATTTTCAATTTTCAGACCTAATAAAGCTTTGCCAAAGTATACTTAAAAAAGGCAGTGTTAGTTTAGAACCCTCTTTTAAACAGGAGGTTGTAGTTTTAAATAACTTGGATACACTTGCTATTGACTTTGATTATGTGTTTTTATTAGGTTTCAATGAAGGCATATGGCCGCCAGAGGATAATAAGCCAACGTATTTATCAAATGGGATTAGGAATGTGTTTAACATTGCTTCTTTTAATAAGCAGGATGCATTCTATTCATACTTGTTTTTCAGACTTATTCAAAGAAGTAGGCATTGCAGTCTTTTTTATAATAATGTCAATAGTTATGGGCAATCTTCTGAAGTAAGTAGATATTATTATCAATTGCTTGTTGAGTCAGATTTAAAAATAGATCATTTGTTTTTGGATTATAGCTTAGAGAATAAAGGAACTAATACTATTAGTATTCAAAAGAATACAGCCATTATGCAAAAGCTTAGTGCATATCTTGATGATAAAGATAAAAAGCCTTTTTCTTCTTCTGCATTTTCCGATTATATAAGCTGTCCTTTAAAATTTTGTTTTAAGCGCATCTTTGACTTAAAAGAAGTGGATGATGATGAATTAAGTGTATCTAATATTGGAATAGGCAATATTTTGCATTATACCCTAGAGTATATCTACAATTCAGAACTTAAGCCTAATATGTCAAAAGAGGGCTATAAGGATGTTTTAAATCAAATAGATGGTTTTATAATCAAGGCTTTCAAAAGGCAATTTAAGCTTGATGAAGATTATGACTTCAGATTAAAAAATGAACAATTCATTATTAGAGATGTTGTTCAAGAATTTGTTAATAATGTTTTTAAATATGACATCAATAAACCTTTATTTACTTCGAAAGGTGTAGAAGTGCCATTAGAGGTTAAAAATGCCTTAGAGGTTGAAACATTTCAAGAAGACAAACACATTAGTATTATTGGTGCGGTTGATAGGGTAGATGCCTATAATGAAGATTCATTCGCGCTAGTTGATTATAAAACGGGCAAAGCTGACCTTAAGTTTAAGGAGATAGAAGATCTCTTTGATTCTAATATAGGAGATAAGAAAAAAACAGTTTTTCAAGCGTTGCTATATAATTGGTTATACAGAGAGCAACATGAATTGAGTTCAAAAGTTAAAATAAATAACGAAATATATGCTTTAAAGTCAATGCATAGCCCATCTTTTAATGCATCTATATTTAAAGGAAAGGATAAGATTTCTAATCTTGATTTAGATGATTGGTTGCCTGACTTCAAGAAACATTTATCAACTCTGGTAAATGAGATTTTCAACAAAGAGATAGCATTTAATCAGACAGAAGATAGTAAGAAGTGCAAGCGATGCTACTTTAATAAGGTATGTCAGCGCTGATTAAGTAGTTCTTTTTCTAAATTTAACTGATAGAACAAGTACAAATTTAGAAACTATTTCATCTGAAAGCTTTGGGCAAGATCCAAGCACAGTGACCTCTTGGTTAACACGTTCACCTGTTTTAAAAGTTTCTTCCATCATTTGATCTACAATCTCCCCATCATTGCATGTGAAAATCATGTCTGCTTCAGGTCGTTTTAAAAATTCACATTGCATACTTTTAAAAGCAACGCTTACTTTTTTGTCCGATTCATTCATGGCATTAAGGACCAATGCACCACCAGTAATATCCGCGCCAATAGCTTGAGTCCCTAAGTAAATCCCCCCAATATGATTTTTCGTCAACCACCAGTGTTTAATTCTAACTTTAACTGACCTCTTATCCAATGCAATTATTTTTGCTCCAGATATGGCCAATAAAGGTATTGTCCACCATGCAAAAAGCTTGATTTTTAGATTTGTTAAAAAGAGTTCCCAGGATGACATCAATAATTATTTTTACTAGTGGAAAGGTCTGACTTATTTATTGAATACTTAAACTTGAGCTCATTATCAATATTGTAGGTTTCTATAACCAGCTCTCGGTTTTTTCGATCCCCTTGAATTTTTATATTCATAAAGTTTTGCTCCATCACTAAAGATCCTTCTAAACGAGCCGGATTGTTAAATTCTTCTTTTTTAGAAATATCATAAGGCTTAGGCGTAAAAGGCGAGCAGGTTATTTCATAAAAAGGGTAGAAGTCTGGGTTGTTGATTTTATACACTTCTGTTAAGTGTCGATCACCAGAAAGAAAGACAACGCCCCTTATTTTATTTTCTTTAATAAAGTCAATAAGCTCATTAAACTCCTCTCTGTATAATAGAAAACATTCGTTATAAGCATATGTATTAAAGAATTGATTTCCGTTAACAATAAATTTAAAAGATGCTCTAGATTCAATTAAAGACTCTTTTAGCCAGCTAAGTTGTTTTTTTCCTAAATAATCAGAACCAGAGTTATTGAGCATTTTATTTGGACTTCTATGATATCTATTGTCTAACAAAAAGAAATCAGCATCCGACCATTGAAAATAGGAGTACGTTCCCTCATTATCAGGTTCACCATATGTTTTGTTGCCCCACCATTCTTTGAATGCTTTTAATGCCTCCTTTTTAAGTGGATAAGCTCTATGTGAGTTATTAGGCCCAAAGTCATGGTCATCCCATATCGCATAGTTTGGGCGACTAGACATTATGCGTTGAACTTCTGGAGCAGCTCTAGTATGATGATATCTATATTGAATTCCTGAATTAGAACTCCAATCAACTTCTCTTAAATAAACATTATCTCCGCCCCATAAGGTAAAGTCTGATTTATGCTTTAACATAGTATCGAAGATACTATAGTCTTGCCCATAACCTTTTCCAGGGCGGTCATATAAAGAGTCGTTTATAAATGTACATGATCCAAATAAAAATGAAAAGTCAGGCGCATCTTTACGCCATTCCCATAACTCTTTAGTCTTAAAGGTTGAACTTTTTATGTTTTGTTCAACACCATTAAGTAACACGGAATATCCATATTTAGTGCCCTCATTTAGATAGGGTATTACCAATTTAAAAGCATTGTATTTGTCCTTATAGTTACATTCTTGATTTATAGTTTGAATATCTGCTGGATTATCAGATGGCCAATATTTAACATTTACAGTTTTCACATTTTGGCTAAGCTCCATAAATAAAAGCTGTTCAAAATGCTCTGTATAACCTAAGAAAGGTCCTGAATACAGCAAGTTTTTTTTATTTAATGGTTGTTTTTGCTCACAAGAAATAATAAGTAAGCACACAGCCAAAATTGATAAAAGGCTTTGCCGAAAATGCATTATTGCTTAATTATTTTAATACTTTCTAAACTATTGTCCTTGTGATTGATTTTAAGAATATATATACCATTATCCCAAGTTCTTCCATCCAACATAAAATTTTTGGCTTGTGTGAGCCATTTATTTATCAATTGACCTTTTATGTCATATAACTCTATGGATTGCACCATTTCACTTGATATATTTATAAATCCACTCATTGGATTTGGATATACTTTAGATAAATTCACATCAAGTTCATCAATATCATAAGTTATGGTTTCATTATACCTTTGCATAAACTCTTCATAGTAAGTTGATGCCACATTGTAATCATGGATTATAAGAGTATTTTCATCATTACGGACTTCTGCAGATGTAGACCAATTATGTGACCCAGTTACAACAATTGGGTCAGAAGTTTCATTTAAAGCATCTATGATAGCGTATTTGTGATGTATTTGTTTTGGGATAGATATATGTGATTCCACAGCAACACCGTTATCCTTAAGGTAGGTGTACTCCGTTCCCATATCGAATTCGCTTTCAATTATTCCTTTAACTTCAACTCCATTATTATGGCGGTATAGGATCTCTGAGCCTAATTCATCTCTTGTGAAAGATAATAAGGCAAATGAGATGTCAGAATCAGCAGTTTCCAAAGCGTCGTCAATTTTAGAGGTGACCAAGTCAGAAGGGGAGAAATAGCATTCAATATTAATGCCATTTACAACAAACTCATGAGGAGTGTTATCTTCTTTTTCTGATCCAAATTTACTATTCGAAGTGTCTGGCAATGGTCCATTAGACCCCCACATTTCTTCAAATTCAATAGTAAATGCTTTTGCTAAAGATTGATCCTGAATAAATATTGCATTGTTATAATCAGTAAAAAGATTTTCAGGAGTCCAATTAGTAGAACCAGTTAATATCCAAGAATTTAATGAGTCATCTTTATCAACTACGATAAATTTATTATGCATTAAACCTTCATCATTACCTCTTAAAACAGGTATACTGTCATCTAAATGGCTTAATGAGGCATTCATTGTAGTAAGGTGGGTAATATATCTTACTTGAACACCTCTATTATGAGCATCATTTAGTGCATTAACAATATTGAGATTATTGTTATTATACACAGAGACATCAATTGAGTTTTGTGCTAAATCTATATACTTAACAATAGTATCAGCCATACTCTCAGTATATACAGCATCAACATTTGAAGAGACCGTATTATCCACAGAGTTATTAAAGTAAATATCAATTTGTCCTGTAGAATGTGATATGGTTGTAAATGCCTTCAGTCCTGTGTAAGCTGTATCGTTACCATCACTTGAAATACCTTTCATGAAATACGCCTCTCCTGCCTGAAGGCCTGATATTATTACATTATGGTTGCTTACTGTGTCAATAAGAGAAATTGTATCAGATAAAGAGTGTTTATCTGTTCCATATACAAGCTTTGTTGATCCATCAATATTTGTAGACCAAGATACTTCAATACTATTATCTGTAAAAGATTCTAAGCTTAAAGCTTCATCCACATAAATACTGGTATTAAAAACAAAATCGTTCATATCTCTTGGTAAGATTTGATATGTGGTCTGATATTGTGAGACAATCGCAAATAAGTTTATTTCTCCGTTAGGAATTACTTCACCAACCAATGGAGAGCCATTATTTACTCGAATCTCTCCACTTTGGCCATTTGATGTAAAGCTATAGTTGTTTGATCCATTGAATATGCTTCCGCCATTATTAAACAGAACATTATTTATTTGAATTAACTCAGCCTCTAAACTATCTGCCAATTGATTAGGGGTGATAACTTGTGCGTTTGGCAATGCAAATAGTCCACTATCAATAGAATAAGACGTTACGTTAGAAATTTCTAACAAATTATTATAATCAACCAACTCTCCTGTTACGGTTATTTGCTTTCCTCGTACTATGGTTTCATTACTAATTAAAGTAGGATCATAAATAGCAATACCGGCAGTACTGTCTTGTATGTAAATAATAACCCCATTAATATCATCTTCACCATTTAAGGCAATTCCAGTAACAGTAACAGTGCTGCCTACATTACTGGCTCTTGCAGATGCAATATCAGACTGCCCCCAAATATTTGAACTTTGAAAAGAAAGAAATAATAATAAAGTTAGTGTGTTAATATGTTTATACATAATTAGAAATTTATTCTCATTGAAGTGTTAAATCTTCGCCCTAAGCCAAAAAACACACCCGCAGATTGGGCATCAAAATCAGTATAACTTAATGGCGAAAATGGATCGTTGTTTCTTGCATCAGAAATATATGTTTCATTTAATGCATTCAGTATGCTTAGTCTTAGACTCAGCCAATATTTGTTTTTAATTTTAGTTGAATATCCACAATGTATATCTACCAAATTATAGGCTGGAATCATCCACGAGTCCCTAGGATTACCATTCTCATCTGTAGCATTTGCAGAACCATCTAAACTGAGAGGGTCAAAATCTGCATAATAGCGATCAAAATAAGTAAAGCGAGTTTTGATATAAAGGCCCTTTTTAGGCTCAAACTTTAAACTTCCTGCAATTTGTGTTTGAGCTGCATCTCCAACATGAACTCCTTTTGCATCAAAATATTGCTGTAAAGGATTGCCATTGTCGTCATAAACAATTTGACCTTGGTCATCAAAAAACCTTACTGTATCACCTGAAGCCCAGCGCCAATCACCGATGGAAGTTAAGCCCTCAAAAGTAAATTGCTTATTAATTTTATAAGCAAAGTCTATTTCAAAACCTTGGTGAAGGGCATCAATGCCATTTACATTTGCAGAATAAGGCACATCATCTATCATTATCGTTATCCCTCTTGCTGCTGGCTTATTTTCCCATCGTGTTCTATATAGGTTTAAGTTTGTAGTGAATCTAGGTTTATGATATGTGTAGCCTATCTCTGTAGCAATAACATGCTCATTTTCTATATCTCTGTAAAGGTTATTTGCGTTATCATAAACATTATTAAATCTTTGAGCTTTGCTTATATATCCCGCATTAAAGAAAGCATTGTTAAACTCATTCAGATTGTAGTTTAAGCCACCCTTAACTGTAAATCCAGGAATCCATTTCCAACCTGTTTGAGTAAATTGAGTTTCAGGGGAGTCATGAGAATATTCAACTCCTTCATGCGTATATGTTTCTCCAAAACCAATGGCTTGTTTTATAGTAGTGTCTTCTAGAACTAAATCTTTATTCTTAAAGTAGTCAATTCTTTTGTAACCTGAATATGCACCTGAAATATTAAGGAATGAGCTCATGAGACCACTTTTGTATTCCACCTGAGCAAAGGCGCCGCCCCACTTAATAACACCATCGTTATGATAATCAATAGTATCACCTACTAACTTCATGTTAGTGCTTTGATTCATATTATTGTTATCAAAGTAAAAATCTCCACCTAGCAGATCATATACAGCTCTATAATGCTCTCCTCGATAATGTCTAATATCAATACCACCTGAGTAGGTTAGATAGTCATTGGCATTATAATTAAACGTTGATAGCCCGCCAAACCAATAATGATTATTCATGGATGTTCTTAATATAGTGCTAGAAAATTGTTGATCGCCGTATTTATTAAACATTCCAAATTTGTTCGTGTTATATACCACTTGGTAGTTGAGTTGGCCATTTGAATCTATTGGTACATTACCTAAGCTTCCTGTGCCGCCACCCTTACCTAAAGAAGCATAAAAAATATTAGAGATATGTAGTTTGTCTGACACAGTCCAAAAGTCCTTTAACTGAAACATTGGTTTATGGTAATAGTTGATTCTTTCAGACTGTCTTTCATTTATAGAGCGAATAGTATCACCGTTTGCATCTATATCAAAACGTTCAAGATGTCCCCAATGAGGATTGTATGTTAGGCCTCTATCTGGAGCGATAGACAATAAAGAGTCGTTAAAGCCAACATCATTTGCATATGATTCAGAGAAATAGCTTATTGGTTGTTTGTATGATCTTTGACCATGAGATTGTGGTGCACCCATGGCAGAAACACTTAAATAGTGATTCCCTAGTTGTTTTTGAACTTTAAGATAGTAAAAGTATCCCCTTGTGAATGTTTGGTCAGCCCAACCATCACCACGTTTATATGATGCAGCAAGTGTATAGGCCCATCCGTTCTCTAATTTTCCTGAGTTAATGCCTAAACTTGTTCGCATAAACATATTGGTACCTACTTCTTGTTTAATGCTTATCCCTTTTTTACTTTGTGATCCTTTCGTGATAATGTTCATAGTGCCACCTACTGAAGGTATAGCCAATTTAGATGCACCCAAACCACGTTGAACTTGAATGTTTCTAGTAACTGCATCTAGACCAAACCAATTAGACCAATAAACCCAACCATTTTCCATGTCATTTACAGGAACACCATCTAGCATTACAGCTAAGTTTCTTTGATTAAATCCCCGAATTGTGACTCTAGCATCCCCATCGCCACCGCCCTGTTGAGTTGCATATACACCAGGAGTTGAATTCATTACCATTGGTAAATCTTGAGATGCTAATTCTTCTTCAAGCTTAGCCACAGAAATATTACTAAAGGCAACAGGTGTTTCTCTCGTTTTTGCCACATCTGCAATAACAGTTACCTCCCTTAAGCTTACTGGAGATAATTTTATATCAATATATACATCCTTCTTATTTACTGACTTTGTGATTGTTTTAGATTCAAATCCAGTGTAGGAGATTGTAAAGGTGTAATCTCCATAAGGGATACTCATGTAAAATTCTCCATTAAAGTCACTTAAGGCACCTTTGCCTTCAGTATAAATAATAGTAGCTCCAATAAGAGGCTCTCCTGTGTCTTTGTCCTGTATTTTCCCATTAACAAAGGCCTCCTGTGCCCATAAGTTTGAGCATAGAGAGGCCATGATGAGAATGCTTAAATATCTCATATTTTATAAGCTTGGGAGCTATTTATTTTATTATTAAATGTTGAGTAGCAGTCCCTTTATTTTCTAAGGAAACTTTTAACATATATACACCTGCTTTAAGATTTCTAGTATTAATAATCGTTTGTGATTCATTGATTTCTTTAACAATAATTGATTTGCCACTTAAATCAAATAACTCAACTACCTCAATAATACTGCTAGCATTTAACTCAAAAGAGGCATTTTGTACTGGATTTGGATATATGTTAATTTCATCATTAAGGGATGACATGCTTTCAATGGACATAGCGTCACAGTCACTAGTATGTGACCCTAATTCAGTAAAAGTATTAACGCTCATACTATCCCATTCGACAGAAGGGTTGAACATTCCAGGGCTTTGATAAGGTGCGCCAGGATTAGTCGTAACACCTGATGTTACTGAACTCTTTCTAACAAGTGTTTTGTTTTTGGTCCAGTACGCACCATTTCCATCCCAATAATTAGGCTCGTCAGTCCATCCCGCTCCAGCACTTCCATTAGAGGATTGAGGTGCTTCTCCGATTAAGCCAAAAATATCTACAATCGTATAGGTGCTACCGTCATTTGTTCTTTCTAAACTTAACGCATCGTCGCCATTATGATATATGCACTTGGAACCCATAGATCCATCTCCATAAGTAGGAGAGTAGAAATCTCCATCATTGTTATTAACCGCGTCTAAAAGATCTTGAAATAACATGGTGTCTGCGCCTACGGCACTAGCATCACGCTTATCTACTGCAACTATAAAAGTTCCTTTTGCAGCAATAGTGCCACTTAAAGGTTGAATATATTGAATATCTTCATTTGAATTAGTCGCTCCATTAGACCAACGAATAATACGGTAATTACTTAGGTCAATATCCGCTCCAGTTGGATTGTAAATTTCTAAGGCTTTATTATTGTGAGTACCTTCGACATACTCAGAGAAAAAAAGATCGGTACACTGACTCCATCCAAATGAAGCACAAGCAACCATCGCAGTAAGTAAGATGTTTTTCATGATGATTTACAGTTTTCTTTATTTTTTTAATGTTTCACGCGAAGGTAGGATAAAAAAAGCAAAAAAACTGAGCTTGTAATCTACATCTTATTAGGCAATTTAATACCTAAAAGAGCCATACCAGTCTTTAAAGTATATGTTATTTTTTCACATAAAAACAATCGCATGTTTCTAAGTGCTTCATTTTCTTCAGCTAATATAGGTACAGCAGCATAATAGCGATTGAAGCTTTTGGATAAATCAAAGCAATAATTGGCGATTATTGCAGGATTCATTTGGCTTGCTGCTTCAAGCAAACATTCCTTGTAGTTAAATAACTGAATACAAAGCGTAATTTCTTGCTCTCCAAGCTTGATGTTTTCTTTCATGCCAATATCATTGGCTTTAGATAACATACTACATATTCTTGCATGTGTATATTGAATAAAAGGACCTGTAAATCCTTGAAAGTCAATACTTTCTTCTGGATTGAAAAGGATTCTTTTCTTCGGGTCTACTTTTAATAGAAAAAACTTTAATGCTCCTAAACCTATAACTTCAAAAAGCTCATTTGCTTCTTCACTAGTAAATGCGTCAATTTTGCCTAATTCTAAGGTTTGGGACTTTGCAGTTTCATGCATTTCTTGCAACAAATCATCTGCATCTACTACTGTGCCTTCCCTAGACTTCATCTTCCCACTAGGTAAATCTACCATTCCATATGATAGATGATGTATCCCATTGGCCCAGTTTTGCCCAAACTGAACGAGCGACTCTTTAAGTACATTAAAATGATACTCTTGTTCATTGCCAACAACATATACAGAGTGATCCATTTTGTATTCCTCATGTCTAAGCATGGCAGTTCCTATATCCTGAGTTATATAAACAGAGGTCCCATCTGATCTTAAAAGAATTTTATCATCTAATCCTTTTTCTTTAAGATCAATCCATATTGATTGATCCTCTTTTTGATAACATTGATTTTTTTTCAAGGCCGCTAGAACAGCTTTTTTTCCCAATTTATAGGTCTCAGACTCATACATTGTTTTGTCAAACGAAATACCTAAGCGTTTATATGTTTCATCAAAGCCTTTGTAAACCCAATTATTCATCTGCTCCCATAACGCACGTACTTCTTTATCACC
>CAJXBJ010000054.1 GCA_913050195.1 uncultured Saprospirales bacterium | reverse complement strand
TTTTAAGGTGTCAAGCTCTTTCTGATTAGTGACCTTAGATGGAATTATATTTTTAACAATGAATCGATCTGTACTATCATCCTTGACTAAAGCTGGCAAATGGCCTACAGACAGCACATCTCTTATTGGGCGTCTTTTTTCTCCCTCAAAATCTATTTCAATATTTTTGATAGCTTCTCCAAGCCTTCTCCAATCATTAAAAAAGTCTAAGTCGAACACACGTTTTGACTGAATGCCCAAAACAAGTGTATTACCATCCTCCCCAAACATTTTTTTGAATGACTCATTCTCAATATAAACAGAATCCGTCTTTGGAATAATTTTGGAGAAATTATAGCTCATTTTTGCTTTTGTTCCCTGATATCCCATGTAAATAGAGCTTATCAAAAGCACTAGTAACAGAACTATACTGTTCTTAAGTATAAATGAGGCTATTTTATTCCACATAATTCAAAGCTCAAAGTTACAAAATTGCTTGAGATAAAGCGTGTGCATTTTCAATACATCGGCTAATGCCAACTCCCTTGTAGGATGCCCCTATAAAATGTAAACTATTATCAGACTTCAAAATGTCTATTTTTGATAAATTCCGAAGATGATTCATCCCATAAACCGGCATGGCATCTCTCCAATAACGGACACTAAAACCAACTGGCACAACATCAATTTCTAAAACAGATTTAATGTCCTCCCACGCTTTTTCCCTTAGACTATCTTTATCAAGTTTTAAGGTTTTTTCAGAACGAATAAATGCTCTTATCAAATCACCGCTTTGAGTCTCGTCTCTTTTAAACTTTAAAGAGCTTATGGTACAGGCTGTAATATTGTTTTGATCGCTTTTCGCTATAATAACACCACTGCTTTTTTTACTTATTGATATTAATTGATCTGGTATTATATAGTATACACTTGCCATGCTTTTGTGGCTTATACTAGCCAAAGCATCTGATAAATCAGGCGAATTGCTTTTTAAAATTTTCGCTGTTTGATTAGCAGTTGTTGTAAACACAACATGGTCAAATCCACATTCTTTGCCGTTTTTATGTTTAATATTCCATAATTCTTTTTTGTTGGCAGAAACGACCTCCTCATGATGAAATTGGACTGTTGACCCAATCTTTTCAATCAACTTTTCAATAATAATCCCTAAGCCTTTGTCTAAGCTAATAACCTTAAATGATTGTTTTTTTATTTTTTCTGCTGCCCGTATTAAGGATCCATGTTTTTTTTCCAAGGCTTTAATTTGGGGAAAAGCGGCATCAATACTGATTTCTGCTGTATCTGTACCTAACAACCCACTATATACAGGACCTATTAATTTATCAAACATTGCTGAACCAAAGCGCCTACTCACAAATTCTTTTATAGACTCATCTGATTCTAAAACTTCTATTTCTCTTTCTTCTAAAATCCGTTTTTTCTCAGACTCAGTAAAAAGATCCAGAGATAATAGATGATCTAAGTTTCTTGGCAATATTGAGGCTACACCAGATGGTATAAAGTTTTTTTTGCCATTACTTAAAATATGAAAGCCTTCAGTGTTAAGGTCAATAAAACCCTCTGTTCCTATTAAATCTTTAAGTAGGTTTTCAACATTAATCCCTTGCATAAGGATGGAGTCAGCTCCATGCTCGACTAAAGAAGTATTAAGGTAAGTCGTTTCAATTTTTCCGCCAAAAGAAGCTTCTTTTTCAAACAGATGTATCTCTCCATCAAAGTTTTGCTCTATTAGGAAATACGCTAAACTTAAACCGCTAATACCACCACCGACTATTGCTAATCTCACAAAGCTAGTTTAAAACCAAAGTTTTCAAAGCTTCAATAAGTTGCGGATTAGTATTAAGACTAGGCACTCTATAGAAACCCAAGTTTAATTTTTCAGCTGTTTCTTTCGCCTCAATATCTAAGTCAAATTTAACTTCTAGATGGTCTACTAAGAATCCTATACAACAGACTAAAATATTATCAAAACCTTCATCTTTTTTATCCTTAATTGCATCACACACATCTGGTCCTAACCATGGACCTTGTGTTTTTCCTTCACTTTGAAAAGCGAGCGACCAATTCGGAAGCTCTAATCTTTTTGCTAAGGCTTCACTGGTTTCGTAAAGACTGTCCTTATAGGTATCTCCATTTTGTAAAATACGCTGAGGTAAAGAATGTGCTGTAAAAAACACATGTGTGTGCTCTTTAGAAAAGTTGCTTTTTTTAAACGATTCTAAACACAGCTCTTCTAAAGCTTTTAGATAATTTGATTCTAAATGCCATTGATTAACAAACTTGAATTTAATATTTACCCCTTGATCTTCTAGGGCTTTATTTACTAGTCCTTGATAAGCAGCTACACTCATAGTACTAAAGTGCGGCGCAAGCACCAGCGCTATTGCTTCCTCAATACCATCCTTATGCATTTCAGAAATCACATCCCTTATCCATGGCTGCCAGTGTCGCATTCCTAAATATATTTTATAATCATCTCCTAAACTTTCTCCTAAAAGCTCAGCTTGCTTTTTGGATACAGTAAGTAATACAGATGGTCCATTCAAAGCACCAACCTGATAATAACGCTCAATAAGCTCGTCTAAATCCTCCTTAGATGGCTCCCTTCCCCTGCGAATATCCGTGTAATATGGCAATACGTCTTCTTCTTTGTTGGGGCTTCCATAAGCCATTAATAATACTCCTTTTGGTTTTGTCATAATTATAATGAAAAGTTATTTACATGACTTGCTAGGCGCTCAACATTTTCTTCAGGAGTGCCAGGCAAAATACCATGCCCTAAATTGAAAATAAAGCCGGGACGGTCAACCCCTGAAAGAATTTTATTTGTCCTTTCTTTTACAATAGACCAATCAGCAAATAATAAGGTAGGATCCAAATTCCCTTGAACGGCTTTCTTATATTTGATTTGGTCCCGCCATACTTCATGTATATTATGTCTCCAATCGACACCTAAAACATCACAAGGCATTTCTCGCAAAATTGGAAATAAGTGATACGTATTTACACCAAATAAAATAATGGGAACATCCGTACTTTGTTTTATTTTATTCATCAAATCCTCCATAAAGGGTGCAACGTAAATCTCATAATCCTCAGCACTTAGACATCCTATCCAACTGTCAAAAATTTGTATTGCTTTTGCTCCACTATTTACTTGATAAATGGAATAATCTGCCAACAAATCTGTTAGTTTTCTCATTAGAAGATTCCAAGCACTTGTTTGCGTATACATAAAGGATTTTAAATGCCTATAGTTCTTACTTGGCCCTCCCTCAATCATATAACTTGCAAGAGTAAAAGGTGCTCCAACAAAGCCAATACAAGGCATTTTTAGGTCTTTTGTTATTAGTTGAAGTGACTTTCCAGTAAAGTCCAAGCTAGTACTAATATCCACAGCTGATAATCCTTCTACATCTGCATATGTTCTTACTGGATGGCTTAAAACAGGGCCAACCCCGGGCTTGTAATCAAAATCAACGCCCATTGGTTCTAAAGGGATCATAATATCTGAAAACAAGATAGCCGTATCTAAATTAAACTGCGTGATAGGCAAATAAGTTACTTTACAACACACCTCAGGTATCTTACAAATATCTTTAATACTGTATTTGGTTCTTAGTTCTCTATAAGCTGACTGATAACGACCTGCTTGACGCATGAACCAAACTGGAATTTGGTCCGTATTTTCGCCTTTACATGCCTTTAAAAATCGATCATTAAAATTATTCATAAATCCTTAAAGGTTTTTGTTATTGATTCCATTGTTTGTTGCATACAGTCCTCATCCATCGCAGACGACAAGAAACAAGCTTCAAACTGAGACGGCGGTAAAAATATACCCTCTTTCATCATAGACCAAAAGTATCTTGCAAACATTTCTGTATCTGAGTCTTGCGCCTGTTGAAAATCACAAACCTTACCTTTTTGAAAGAAAGCAGAAATCATTGACCCAAATCGATTTACACTTAAAGGCACGGAGTATTTATTAGCTGTATCTAATAGATGTCGCTCAAGATTTTCTGCATAAATCGACATTTGGCCATATAAATCCCCTTTCTTTAAAAGTTTTAATGTTTCAATTCCTGCAGTCATAGCTATTGGATTACCCGATAAGGTGCCTGCCTGATAAACCGGTCCTAGCGGTGCTACTAAATCCATTATTTCGCTACGAGCCGCGTAGGCACCGACTGGAAAGCCTCCTCCAATAACCTTACCCAAACAAACAATATCTGCATCAATATCAAACAATGTATGGGCTGCACCAAAGTGCGCTCGAAAACCAGTCATTACCTCATCAGCTATCAATAAAGCACCATGCTTTTCGCAAATATTCTTTAGGGCCTTCAAATAACCTTCATTTGGCAATACAACCCCCATATTTCCTGCAACTGGCTCAATAATTACGGCTGCTATCTCATTATTAAATTGATTAAATAACCCTTCTACAGATAAAAGATCATTAAACGGTGCTACTAAAGTGTCTTTAACTGCTTTTTCAGGAACACCTTGGCTTCCCGGCAAACCTAAAGTGACTACACCTGAGCCTGCCTCAACCAAAAGTGCATCAGCATGCCCATGATAACATCCTGAAAATTTTAAAATCTTATCTCTTCCTGTAAACGCACGTGCCAATCTTAAGGCACTAAAAACAGCTTCTGTTCCTGAATTTACAAAACGCACCTTATCTAAAGAAGGGATAGCCTCTTTTATAAGCTCAGCAAGCTCTATCTCTTTTTCACCACTAGCTCCAAAGGTGAAACTTTTTTCGCAGGCTATTTGCACTTCATTAAGCACTTGCCTATGAGCATGGCCAACGATCATTGGCCCATAAGATCCTACATAGTCAATATATTTATTGCCATCCACATCAAAAATATATGGCCCTTGCGCTTTATCAATAAAAACAGCCTGACCGCCTACGGATTTAAACGCACGAACGGGACTATTAACACTGCCCACTAAGCTGTTTGATGCACGGTTAAATAGTTCTTTTGATTCTTTTAAATTATACATTCTGTAGACTATGTGTTGATACTAAAAGCTGAAATAACTCTTCCTTACTTCTATTAAAACAGGTTACAATTGGCGTATCTAATAAGGTAAATATTCTAGCCTTGGTAGCTCTTAATTGTTGCACTAAATCAGAGAACATACTTAAATTATCCATCTCATAAGCAACTACAAATTCTTGATCTTGAATGCCAAATGAATACAGTAGTAGTTGAGATATTTCTGGAAATGAGCGTCCCAAAACAATATGCTCATTCATTTTTTCTTGACGCTCTTCTCTACTTAACATATACCAGTCTGGTGTTTTAGAAAATGGATAAATGACAAAATAAGGCTTACGACTTTCATCAAAAGCATTAATCTCTTGTTTCGAACGTTTTGATTTTGAATAAACCGTTGGCTTTGTTATTCCTGATAAAACTAAATTTGGATCGAAGTACAACCTATATTTGTTCACTACTAGCATACATTTTGCTGCATAAACATTTATTGCTTCTAAATCATCCGTCTTAATATTGTGCCAGACCATTATATCGTATTCTGATCTAGATGGATATACTTGGTAGAAGTACGTTTGCTCCGACACCTTTTGCATTTCCTCTAAAAAATCTCTAGTCAAAACCGCTTTATCTTCAGCATCTAATGCCCAAAACTCAGGGGTCATTGAGAAGAGGTTATAGGCCGTATATTGTGAATCACTCATTGTTTATTTGTTTTGCCGCGTCTTTTGCGAAGTAAGTAATTATTAAATCTGCTCCTGCTCTTTTCATAGAAAGTAGTTTCTCCATCATACATTTCGTTTCATCAACCCATCCCATTTTAGCCGCAGCTTTTATCATGGAATATTCTCCGCTGACATTATATGCAGCTACGGGCACATCGAATTTAGACTTTGCATCACTTATAATATCTAAATATGCCAAAGCTGGCTTAACCATAATTATATCCGCACCCTCCGAAATGTCTAAACCCATTTCTTTTGTGGCTTCCCGTCTATTGGCTGGCTCCATTTGATAGCTTGCTCGGTCACCAAACTGAGGTGATGAATCTGCTGCATCACGAAAAGGCCCATAAAAGCTTGAGTAGTATTTGGCAGAGTAGGCCATAATGCCCACATTTTCAAAGTCACATTGATCCAAACCTTCTCTAATAGCTGCTACTTGAAAATCCATCATAGCTGATGGCGCTACAATGTCAGCTCCAGCCCGAGCATGAGAAGCGGCCATTCCAACTAATAACTCTAAAGACTTATCATTATGCACTTCTCTACCATCAATAACACCACAATGACCATGAGGCGTGTGAGCACAAACACACACATCCGTCATCACGCATATATTCGGAAAGTTCTTTTTTATATACTTGATTGCTTGCTGTACTACACCATTGTCATCCATAGCTTCTGAGCATTGCTCATTTTTCTCCTTTGCTAAGCCAAAAAGTAAAACAGCCTTAATACCAAGTTCAACCAATTCTTCCATTTCTGTTTTCAGCATATCTAAGGAAATTCGATACTGGCCTGGCATAGAAGAAATCTCTTCTTTAACTCCCTTCCCTGGCTTAACAAATAATGGGTAGATTAGATCGTTAACTGTTAAAATACTTTCTTTGCTAAGTGCCCTGATTGATGGGCTTTTTCTTAGTCTTCTAGCTCTAAAGGACATTCAATCGCAATTTGAACACGAAGTTACAATAATTCAATACCCATTCAAAGTACTATTGGGCATTAATAAACCCTTGCGGGCTAGGTGATTCAGCAGTATATATTTGTTCGAAACCTCTATTTTGAGCATACCTTGAGGTCAACGGCCCAATACATATTATAGGACAATTAAAAACTGACCATTTTAGTTGCTTTTGTACGTTTACAAGTGCATCAACACAAGAGTACGAAGTGAGCACAATGTAATCTGGCCTATTTTTATTGAGTTTTACTGTATTTTCTTTTACTAAATGCAAGGATTTATTGTGATACAATTTGGAGCTCTTTAAATCTGCACCTCTTTTAACCAAAGTTTTAAAATTTTCTTCATTACCCTTTAAGGAAACTCCAAAATAGTATATCTCTTCCCCTTTATTAAAAGGTAATTCCCTACACATTGTATACATGTTTTCCTCTTTTGGAACAAAGGATACTTTGTGTCCCAACTTTTCAACCAAAGAAGCTGTTTTTAAACCTACACATGCTATTTTAAAAACTGGTTTTGATTTTATCTTCTTAAGCTTTTGAAAAAAAAATTGCGCCGCCGTTGGGCTCGCTATCAATACCCAGCTTTTTTCATTTAGATTAGCCATGTCGGTATTAACCTTAGGGTCATTAGATACAACTAACTCAATTAAGGGTATATGGCTTACTTTTGCACCTTTGCCTACAAAGGCCTCTTTGATTTCATCAGTCTGATTAAATGGTCTTGTATACCAAATTTGCTTTTTATGATAATCAAGCTTTGCCACGCAGATTCTTAAAATCTTTTATCATTTCTTTTGCTAAATCTGTAGCCTCTTTTTCTATGTTATTGATATTGAGACTTTCTTTTCTCCTTACAATATCCCCAAGCTCATCCTCTGCATATATTGCTCTTAATATCAATCTTTCACCCTCAAAAAAAGCATGGGCCCCATATGGCACCTGACAACCGCCACCAACTGCATTTAAGAATGCTCTCTCGGCCTGACAGCACAGATAGGCAGTAGAAGAATTAAGACCCTTCAATAGGTTTCTCATTAAATTGTTGTTTTCCTTAATCTCAATTCCTAATGCCCCCTGATTTACAGCAGGTAATATTTCTTGCGTACTAAATATTTGTGAAGCTTTGTGTATCATACCAATACGCTTTAAACCAGAAGCAGCAAGTACAATGGCATCATAATCTCCATTTTCCATTTTTTGGATCCTGGTATCAACATTTCCTCGAATGAAAGACACATTAACATCAGGCCTAAGGGCCTTTAACTGCAATGCTCTTCTAGGGCTTCCAGTACCTATTACTGCGCCTTCCTTTAAATCCCAAAAACTTAATCTCTCTCTTGATATCAGCACATCACGCACATCTTCCCTTTCAGGAATAGCAGCAATAACTAAACCCTCAGGTCTTGCTGTTGGTAAATCCTTCATGCTATGCACTGCCATATCTATTTCCTCACTCTGTAAAGCTTCCTGTATTGCTGTTGTGAATGCGCCTATTTGATCTAGGTTTCCAGAGTCTCCTGCCGTTTTTATGACTTTGACTTCAAATTCATAGTCCGGTGCATATTCCCGTATAGCATCTAGAACCATTTGGGTTTGGGTCAAGGCTAATTTACTTCCACGAGTTCCTACGTATATTTTCTCCTTTGGAACAAAAACATCTGCATCTGGCATATCTAGAAATTTTTTAAAAGTATCTACTGGACTAAGCTTTAAGTGTTTGGCTTCTGCCATCCATTCCATATTCTTAAAAGATGGTTGAGCAATTTTTCGAATCAATCGATGAGCAAAACGCTGAATAAGCTTTTTATGATCAACTTCCAGCTCACCTAACTTTGGCCATAACCATTCTAGCTCTGCATCTTTTAAGCCCTCCAGTCGATTCCAGTAATTGCTAATCAAGGGCGATATGCTTCGTTTTTTAAACCAGCTTATATAATTTTCCACCTCCTCGTCAACTATCCGTTCAGCCTGAGGTATTTCTAAAGATCGTTTCTTAATATTAGTGTAGGTTTTTTCCTTCAATTGATCCAAATCAACCAATGTTATGTGTTCAAGTTCTGCTAAAGAAGGATCAAAGTTTCTTGGTAGTGCTAAATCTAAAAAGAATTGTCTCTTACTTGCTTTTTTATCTAGTAAACTAACGGACGTTAGTCCTTTTAAACCAGCATCTGAGCCTCCAATTATTATATCAAAATCACCAATGTTATCTATAGCGTCTTCCAATAATACTCCATAGCCTCCAAAGTTTGCTGAAAAGCTATCCGCTCTATCTTTTGATTGGCTAACAAAGGCCAGTTTATTCAAACCATGCCTTTCTAATAAAGTCCCGATTAAGTTGGCTACGCTTCCCGTACCCAATACCAGAATACTTAAGTTGTCTAAATTTTTAAAATGGGTTTTTAACAGCTCATATCCTACACTAGCAATAGAGGCGGAGTGCTGACCTATTTTTGTTTCATGTCTAACACGCTTACCGGCATGCACTGCTCTACGGACCAAATAGTCTAAGCACGGGCCCATAGCATTTATTTCAGTGGACCACTCATATGCGCTTCTTATCTGCCCAATTATTTGGTGTTCACCTATAGCCTGTGACTCTATACCTGCCGCTGTCCGCATAAGATTTTTTACGGCCAATTGTGTATCATCATATATGTTAATATATGGGTCAAGTAAGCCAAATCTAGAATAAAAACTTTTTATTTCATTAGATGAAGAACCTATAGCATAAATAGCCGTCCTATTACAAGTAGACAAAATAAATGCCTCAGGATGATTCTTGTTTATTTCCCTAAGTGCATTTTGGCTCTTATCTTTATCCAAGGCTACCTTTTCTCGGACATTAATTGGTGCCGAGAGATGCGATATTTCAGCACAGATTAAGCGTTTATGATCCATCACTGCAAAAGTAAGATATTTTTAGGGCAGCATTGACAGATATTACTAGATAAAACCTTTACAGTAAAAAAATCGTATAGTTTTTTTCTTTTTGAGCTATTTTATATTTTTACTAGTTATGATAATTTTATCAAGTTATTAATTCTATCTTAGACAATACTACACTTTGAATAAACACTGTATACAATATCTCTTTTTGTGTGCTTTCCTAATGGTCATTAATTGGAGAGCAAATGCGCAATGTACAGATAGCATTCAAGCAAGTATCCAATCTCCAATATGCAATGATGATAGTAATGGATTTATACATTTGTATTTATCGGACTCTAGTTCTGTTTACAACTACGCATGGAGCAATGGAGATACTTTAGATAGTCTAACTAATCTTTTTGCTGATACTTATTATCTGACGGTTTCAGACACAAGTGGATGCTTTTATGAGGATAGCTTTATATTAAATAACCCTGATACTCTTTCCTTCTTAGCAACGGTTTCAAGTGTAAGTTGTTTTGGTGGTAATAATGGAAGCATTTTATTAAACCCTAATGGAGGCAGTGGCCCTGTTAGTGTTCTTTGGAACAACGGAAGTGATAGCTTATTTATTGACTCATTAAGCTCAGGCTATCATTCGTTTACATTAACAGATAGCCTAGGATGTAGCTTTAGTGACTCAGTATTTGTTGGGACTGAAGCAGAAATACTAGACAGTGCTATTGTTACTCATATTGATTGTTATGGAAATAATAATGGCCAAGTTAATATAAACCCAATTGGAGGTTCTGGACAATTACAGTTCTTGTGGTCAGACTCTAGCAGCAATGATTCTATCACTCTATTATCAGAAGGATCCTATTTCTTGACAATCACAGATAGTCTACAATGTTCTAAAACCTTTAACTACAATATCATTGAGCCGCCATTACTACAGGACTCTATAGACTATGAAGATGTTCACTGTATTGGAGGAGGAAATGGTCAAATAGAGGTCATTGCAAGTGGAGGCACATTGCCATATATTTTCCAATGGTCTAATGGAGCTTCTTCTGCGCTTAATGCTGGCCTAAGTGCTGGTGGGTATACTTACACATTAAGCGATTCTAATGGATGTAGCTTGATTGGAAGTATAAACTTAATTGAGCTTCAAGATACAACCATTCTTCCTGATAGCTTATCTGCCTGTAATGGAGGTACAGCTACGTTAAACCCTGGTGGTGGATTCGCAAGTTATATTTGGAGTTCTGGTGATTCTACTCAAATTATTTTTAAAGACAGTGTAGGAGATTACTTTGTGACTGTTACAGATTCTAATGCCTGTCTTTGGTATGACACAACCTATGTTGGTAAAGGCACTGCAAAAATCACGCAAATAGACACTACACTTTGTATTGGAGATAGTCTCTTGATATCTGAAGAAACCCCTGGATTGAGCTATAACTGGTCTACATCAGAAACTACTCAAAGCATAATCGCTAAGCCCACATCCACAACGAACTATGCTGTAACCGTACATGATGGCGATTCATATTGTAGTCATAGTGTTTTAATCACACTTAACATTGTCAACATTCCAGATACAAGTAAGCTTTGTAATTTAGATAGCTTTGCCTTGGATGCAGGAAGTAACTTTGCAAACTTTTTATGGAGCTCAGGGGACACTACACAAGTACTTATGACCTATTCAACAGGTCAATATTCAATTACTGCAACCGATGCCTATAATTGTATTACAGAAGACACGGGTTTTGTGAGCTTTGTGACTGCAGACATACTACATAATGATACTATTTTATGCTTGGGAGACTCTTTACAGGTACTTGCATTTATTGGCACTTCTTACAGTTTTACATGGAGCAATGGATCAACCGCTGATTCTAGTATGTTGTCTCCAGTAAGTCCACAATCTTATGTTGTGACCGTCACAAATGGAATAAGTGTTTGTACAGATCAAATATTTATAGATGTTAGTGCACCTGTAGGTGCTCTAAATGATACCGCATATACTTGCTTAAATACAAGCTTAAGCCTAGATGCTGGCCCTGGCTATACATCTTATAGTTGGAGTACGACAGAAACCACTCAAAGTATTCAAGTTAATCAATCTGGCGACTACTATGTAACCATTACAGATTCTGTAAATTGTGAGGCATTAGATAGTACTCATTTTAATTTTTTAAGCACTGAGATTTTACAATCTGACACTACTATTTGTTTTCATGATACCTTAAACTTAACAACAAACAACAGCTTTGGAGATGTTCTTTTATGGTCTGATAGTAGTGCCGCTAATACTTTATTATTTAATAGCAGCACAGACAGTTTAGTTATGCTTGAAGTAAGTAATCATGGTGCAACTTGCTTTGATAGCGCTCTAATTGGTATTAGCTATCCAAAGCCTAATATTTCAGACACAACTCTTGTCTGTCAAGATAGTAGCAAAATGCTTTCTACAGATTCTAACTTTGTAAGCTTCTCTTGGTCCAATGGGGATACTACATATAACACCACGGTAAGTACAGCAGGGACTTATTCGTTGACAATAAGTGACAGTCTTGGCTGTATTAATCAAGATAGCACTAAACTTGTATTTAATAGTGTAACTCAACTGGTTTTTAATATCGATAGTATTCATTGTTATGGGGATAGTAGTGGTAGTATTTTGATTTTAGCTTCTAACGGCGCTCCTCCATATAACTATGTTTGGGACTCAAGTATCACACAAACTACTCAAGGCGGGACAGAGGCAATTGGGCTAATAAGTGATACTTATTATGTGACAGTGGTAGACTCTATTGGTTGTGGTGTTCATGATAGTGTATTTTTAAATCAGCCTAGTCAAGCATTCCAAAGCACAATACAGTCATCAGATGCTAGTTGTATGGGTTATGCTGACGGGGAGGCCAGTATTTCTTCAACGGGTGGTACAGCGCCTTATAATTATCAATGGAATGGAGGAGCTCCAAACGCACTTGGTGATAGTATTTTTAATATTGGCGTTGGCACATACATAGTAAGCATAACAGATAGTGCTTCTTGTTTATATACAGATACGCTCATAATAAAAAGCAGCTTACAAATCATTATTGACTTTGACTCGACAGATGTATTATGCTACGGATTCAACACAGGAGCAGTAGATGCCATAATTAGCGGTGGAGCGGCTCCCTATATTTATAGCTGGAGCACAGGAGATACGACAGAAGATTTAACGAGCTTAATTGCTGGATCATATACTTTAAGTATTACAGACACCAATAACTGTATGGCT
>CAJXBJ010000053.1 GCA_913050195.1 uncultured Saprospirales bacterium | reverse complement strand
AAAATGGTGTAGAACACTGTTTTCTCCCTAATATTGATCTTAGCACTATTGATGCATTACATAATTGCTGTGATAGTTTCCCTGGTGTTTGTAAGCCGCTCATGGGACTACATCCCTGCTCTGTAAAGTCAAACTATCAAGATGAACTAGACCAGATTGAAAAACAATTTGATAAACATAAATATTTTGGTGTTGGCGAGGCAGGACTAGATCTTTATTGGGATAAATCTCACTTTAAGGAGCAGATTGATGCTTTGAGAGTGCAGGCAGGCTGGGCAAAAGCACTGGACTTGCCCTTGATACTTCACAGTAGGGACTCTTTTGACGAGCTGTATGAAGTTATTAAAGAAGAACAAGACGGACGGCTAAAAGGCATTTTTCATTGCTTTACAGGGAATGCAGAAGACGCAAAACGCGTGCGAGACTTGGGTTTTTACATGGGCATTGGAGGTGTGTTAACATTTAAAAATGGAGGTCTTGATAAAAAAATAAAAAAGATGCCTTTAGATGGCTTTGTACTTGAAACCGATGCGCCATATTTAACCCCATCACCATATCGCGGAAAACGCAATGAACCCGCATATACAAAGCTTGTTGCCGAAAAAATGAGTTCTATTTTTGACTGTCCCTTTAAAATCATAGAAGAACATACAAATATGAATGCCAAAAGAATTTTTAAATTCTGATTTATATTTTGAATTTTTTACTCAAAAGACAATAAGAATTGAATTTTGATATAAAGGCTTCTTTTTAGATATTTGCCATCCCTAATGGAGAGATGCAGGAGTGGTTGAACTGGCACGCCTGGAAAGCGTGTGTACCGCAAGGTACCGAGGGTTCGAATCCCTCTCTCTCCGCCACTTTCTGGACTAATTATCTATATTAAAATTAGGACCAATTTAGTGTAAAAATTATAGGTAATTAATTTTTTTAATTTATCTTGCTACTATATGAAAGGGTTGACTTTAGCTTTTCTTCTTATGTGCTGCGTATTTGGCCATACTCAAGATGAAGATTACGATTTATTGTCTTTTTATTTTGGCAGTAGTATGAGTACCGGTTTTCTTAATAAGTCTTTAACGAATCCTATTCTACAATTTAGTAGAAGACAGCCTGGGACCATTAATTTAAATGCCGAAATGCTGTATAATGAGCGCTTTGGAATGGAATTAATGCTAGGCCAACAATGGAATCGATTTAAAATTCAAGAAAAAATTACAGCCAGCGACAACAGAAACTACACTGTCGATAATACTTTAAAAAATGACTTTATGCGATCTGGCATAAACTTTAGTATGTACAACCAAGTATTTATTTTTTCTAGATCAGTGACTTTAATGACAAAATTAGGAATAGAGCATCATAACATTAAAGAGACATCAGTAACAGATAGTGAGTACTTCAATATTGACAATGAAGATATGAGCTTAAATGTAACATATCCTGAATCGAGACTCTCTATTCGACCTGAAATTGGCGTAATGTTTGGTGAGCTAAGCAGGTACCTCAATGATTATTCATGGTTCCTATCCATTTCCTATAATCAACGTATCCAAGGAGGTTCGACTGTAGCAACTTACAGTGTTAATGATGCTCTAAATGGAACTTTAAAAAGAGAAACTAACTTTGAATCCAATGGAAATGCCTTGAATTTCAATATTGGAATTCGTAAAAAAATAGGTGATATATCTTGGAAGAAAAAAGAAAAGGAAAAGAAAGAGAAAAAGCCAAAAAAGGAAAAAAGACCAAATAAGGAAAAACAAGTTGCACAAGCACCTGACCCGGATAAAGAAAAGAGCAATAAAGACATTGAATTAAGCCGAAAAATAACCGTACAAAAGAACCCTGTTACCATTAGTATTTGGGATAATGGAAAAATAGATGGTGATAGTGTATCCTTGTTTTTAAACAAAACTCCAATTTTGGAGAATTTCCTCTTAAAAGAAGAAAAATATCACTTACAGGTCATGCTGGAGCCTGGAGAAAACTTAATTGTAATGAAAGCACTTAATCTAGGTAGCATACCTCCAAATACAGCACAACTTATTTTAGATGATGGAGTTACCAAACGAGAAATCACACTAAAATCAAGCTTACAAAAAAGTGGTGCTATTAGAATTAATTATGAACCTTCAGATTCAGAAGAATGAAAATATTAATTTCCATATTAACTATACTTCTTGTCTTTATGTCATGCAATCGAAAAAGTGCAGATATTGAAATTTATGAGGATGGTTGCAAAAAAATACCAATAACCAAAAGCCTTGGTCTTTATTATGAAACTAGCCAATTCTGCACCAATGACTCATTAACTAAAAGTATTCATGTCAACTTTGCCACACCGCAACCAGAATGTATTGATGCAATAGATATAAAATGGGCAACTTTCTACAAAAACAATGGTGACTCTATGATGGGGTATACCCATACGGACTTTCTAACCACAAGTGACCCAGGAGTAACCATGAATAATACCAACTTCTATTATTATTTCTGTTTTACACACCCTAACCAATGGAATATTGACTCACTTGGCTATGTTATTTTATATTATGTAGCTGAAAATAATTTAGGGACTGAAAGTGAATTAAAGTCGGTTAGAATTAATCTTCCAAACTTTGAACCACACCCAAGCTCATACAATATTGACACTAGTATAATAAGCCCTACTCATTACATAAGTATTTGCGTTTGGGATTATGCTGCTGAAGATGGCGACTACATTGATCTTTATTTAAATGGTGACAAGCTTCTTTCTAATCACCTTTTATTACATCAAGAGTTTTGTGTCACTGGAACTTTAGGATTTGGTCAAAATGTACTTGTTGCCTATGCACTCAATGAAGGCTCTGCCATTCCAAACACTTTAGCTATTCGAGTAAACTCAGAAAATCCTGTAGAGCTAAACCCAGGAATGATGACTGGCGAAGCCATTGAAATCATTTTTTAATAAATACTTTTTATTCGAATATTATAATGGGTGTTTGCTTAAATTAGTCTTATGCGATTATCCTTGTCATCCATTTTTATTTGGCTTTTTGCTATTAACTTAAATACGCAGAATGAGATCGCTTTTGATTGGTCCAGAAAAGAGAATAATTTATACTTAGATTATGTGAATTTTTCATTTTTTAAAAACAATGAGTATTTCTCACCGTTCCAAAAAGGATATACTGGCATTGGAAGTATTAATCAAATAAGCTTTCATTATTATTTAAACAGCAACTGCTATGTAAAGACGGGAGCGCATTTTCTTAAATATTCTGGGGTACAAGGCTTTACTGAAATATTGCCTCTAATAAGTGTGAATTGTCTTTTATCTCCAGATTTTCAAATGAAGTTTGGACACCTAAATGGCAACCTCGATCATGGTCTAAATGAAATCCTATACTTATATGACCGATCCTATCAAAACAATGTAGAAAATGGCATTCAGTTCTTACTTAAGAAAAAGCGATTATCATTTGATCTTTGGATGGACTGGGAAACCTTTATTTTTCACGGAGATCCTTATCAAGAAGAATTTGTGGTTGGATACACATCTGACTTGCTTATATTAGAACAAAAAGTCCATAAAATCATTATTTCACTAGATGCAATAACAACACACAAGGGAGGGCAAATTGATATCTCAAATGCTGCAAAACAAACGACACTTAACACTTATTTAGGCATACGACATGAAATGATTTTTTCAGAAATGCATAAGTTTTTCATTGAATATGCCTCCTTAGATTATAAAGGCCTGCATGCTCCACCACCTAATGATGTTAATCATCTTAAATTTGACAATGGTTGGGGGCGGAATATTTACATGAGACATGAGTATAAACAATTTGCATGGCAACTTGGATTATGGGAATCAAAACGCTTTATATCTCCTAGGGGCGAATACGCCTACCAAAGCATTTCTCGATATGACGAATCATTTGCGGACGAAAGCAGATACTTACTACATGGGAAAGTATCCTTTATGAATTTAGAACGTAAAATAGTTCAGCTTGAGCTAAGAGGAGACATTTATCACGACTTGGAACGAAAACAAATGGATTATTGCTATGGTATTTATATACGGCTGAAAAGTAATTTTTTCTTAAAAAAAATGAGCAATGCCCAAGATTAAATATATTGGACTGCTATTTTTTGCCATTTTGGGCTACTTATTAAACGCCCAATTAAGTCAAGCTAAAATTGACAGCCTAAACGACGAAATAAGCTATAATGAATCAGATAGCAATAAAATCAAGGCCGCTCTTGAACTTGGAGAACACTACTATTATCATACACGATCTTTCAAAGAATCTTCTACGTATTTCAAATATGCTAGAGATAAGTCGCTAAAACCTAACTACCAATATGGGCTTTGCGAATCTTACAATGGCATTGGTGTTATTTATTACCATCTAGGCGCTATGGATTCAGCCCTAATCCAATGGCAAAAGGCACTAGATATTGCTAAACAGGGAAGTAATAAAAAAATAATAGGCGATATCTATAATAACATAGCTTTTATTTATAAAAGCCAAAACAGACTTGATTCTGCATTAAGTTACCATGATAAAAGCATTGCCATTAAAAAAGAAACTAGCGACTATTCAAGCTTAGCTGGTGCATATAATAACAAAGGAAAAATTCTTATTGTCCAAAAAAAATACAAAAAAGCACTTCATGTCTTTAAACTGGCAAGTAAAAACATCAAGAAAAGTAATACAAAACGACAACTAAGCAACTTATATTTAAACACTGGGCTTTCCTATTTCTATTTAGAAAATTTAGATTCCGCACTTTACTATTATAAGCGAGCTCTAAACATTAACATAAAGAAGAAACAACAAACAAAAATTGCGCATACATATCATAATTATGGCTTGTATTATCATAAAATAAACAAGCTAGATAGTGCAGAATTAATGTTTAAAAATGCTTTAAAGGTTTTTGAAAAGAAAGAGGACTTGATATCTATGAAAAAATCACAGGAGGCCTTACTTCGTTTACATGAAGCCAAGGAAGATTATATTGCTGCATATCACTCCAGCAAAAAACTATCTATGATTAGTGGCAAGATAAAAGATATTGATATTAAGAATCAACTAATTATCAATGACTTAACAAATGAACATGCTAAAGAAAAAGCACAGATAGCAGCAGAAAGGGAAAAGGAACAACTATATCTAATTGCTAGTTTAATAGCTATAGGGTTTTTAATTGTTTTAGCGGCTCTTCTCTTTTACTTAAACAAACTTCGACAAAATAAAAACCGAATCATCTCACTAAAATCTAAAGAGGTTGAAGAGAAGAATAAAAATATTTCTGATAGCTTAAAATATGCAGAACGTATACAAAACTCCATTCTTCCAAACCAGGATTTTTTAAATAAGGCGCTTAAAAACCCTATTATATTGTATCTTCCAAAAGACATAGTTAGTGGCGATTTTTATTGGTACCATCAAATTGATAATTACAAGTTTATAGGACTAGCTGATTGTACTGGTCATGGTGTGCCTGGCGCATTAATGAGCATGATTGGGAAAAGCGGTTTAGACAATGCAGTTCTTCAAGGATGTAAAACACCCTGTGAAATATTAAATAGCCTTCAAGAATTTGTAACAGCTAGCTTCACGCATGGTGAGCAATTAGCTAATATCAAAGATGGAATGGATATAGCACTATGCAGGTTAAACACAGACACTCTACATTTAAAAATCAGCTCGGCTATGAGCAAGATATATCTAGTGAGAAATGAAAATTTAATCCAACTTCATGGCGAACCTCATCCAATTGGCAGTGCACACTACTTTAGCGACTATAAAGATAAAGACATTCCTCTTTTACCCAATGATATTATTTATATGTTTACTGATGGCTATGCAGATCAATTTGGCGGTAAATTAGGTAAAAAATTAAAATATAATCGATTTAGAAAACTGATATTACAAAATGCTTTATTAGACCAAAAAAATGGCCTGAAACATTTAATAAAGAACTTCAAACGCTGGAAAGGGAGTCATGAACAAATCGATGATATTAGCATAATTCGATTTAAAGTTTAAAAACAATTATCCAAGCCTGCTTTTGTAAATATAATAGGCGATATTTGGTAACACATATATAGAAAATACAGATGATTAAGTATTCTATAAAGGATAACAATATTTGCAATTTTTGCGAGTCGAAAAATAACTATAAGGTTTTAGGAAAAAGACTAAATAAAAGTCACGGCTTTAAGCCACAAAATAAAACTGGCATATGCACCACGATAATAAAATGTAAAAACTGTGGAATGATAACAGCAAATCCTTTACCCATTCCAGAAAGCATTCAAGATCACTATGGGCAGCCACCTGAGAACTACTGGAAGAAAAACTATTTTTCATCCGAAGACAAATTTTTTGAACTGGAGATAGAATGGTATAAAAGATTGCGATCCAATATTTCAAAACCTAAAGCACTTGATATTGGAACAGGTATTGGTAAGGCGATGATAGCTATGGAAAAAGCAAATTTTGAAGTTTTTGGAATTGAGCCTTCTATACCTTTTTATAAAATGGCAATTGAAAAAACAGGGATCAAGCCTGACCGCCTAAAGTGTACTTCAATAGAGGTTGCAGATTTCCCCGAAAACACATTTGACTTCATATCTTTCGGGGTCGTATTAGAACACTTATATGACCCTTCGTATTGCCTTAAACGAGCATTAAAATGGTTAAAACCAAACGGATTAATTCATGTAGAGGTACCGAACGCAGACTACCTTTTGAATAAAATTATGAATTTTCAATATAGATTAAGGGGATTAGATTATGTAACTAATTTAAGTCCAATGCACGAACCCTTTCATTTATATGAATTCACCTTAGACTCTTTCAGACAATTTTGCAATAAAAATAATTTAGAAATAGAGGATCACGCTTTTTTTGCTTGTAGTACTGGACTAACTGGGTTATTAGACGATGCTCTAAGGAGAATTATGAAAAAAACAGACCAAGGTATGCAATTAACCGTCTGGCTGAAAAAAATTAAAGAATAACCTCTGCCTTTGGAAACCAAGACTTTACTTTCTCTATTTCTTCTCCTGAAAGCTTATTACCCTTCAAATTTATTAATTTTAGATTTTTCAAAGAAGATAGACTTTCCGGCACAGAGCTAATATTATTATTACTTACGGATAACACTTGCAATTGTGAAAGACTACCAATCTCATCAGGTAAGGAATTTAAATTGTTACCATCTAAATATAGTTTTTTTATATTTTTTAAATTTCCAACACTTGACGAAATATCATTAAGTTTATTATTTCGAAGAATTAACCATTGTAAATTAGACATTGCATAAAGCTCATTAGGCAAGGATATCAACTCATTATTACCTAAATCAAGACACTTTAAGCTAGATAAACGTCCAATACTCGCTGGCAATTCTTTCAAAATATTATTATCTAAAAACAACATCCCTAATGCCTGTAAGCTATCTATCTCATTAGGTATTTCGGAAATATTATTATTGCCTAACACTAAAAAATTAAGATTCACCAATGCTGTTATTGCTTTAGGAATACTGTCAACTTCTCTATTACTCAAATCTAGCTTAAATACATTATCGGCATATAGTAATGCCTCATCAAAATTCCTATATACACGAGATCCTTGCAAACCTTTGTCTAAAGCTGGCCCTGGTGCTACGAAATTGGAGTCTTCCTGAATTGATAGTGAGTCAGAAGCTAAGACGTTTGAGTCACTAACTCCCATCGAAGAGTCCAACACTGCCTCTTGTCCTTTTATTTGTAAGCTTAAAATCCCCAAACAAAACATTAAAATTATACGTACCATAACATAAGTAATTTACCTCTATTAGAGAGTTATAACTTATAAGTTATAAACTTATTTTAACTTTTTCAACCTATAGTAGAGGAAAATTAGAACATAAAAACATGTTTTACAAAACTTAATTAGCTTTATTTCAACTTTGTTTTCAATCTATTAAAGCGGAAACCACTACGCAAACTATTTCCTCTTAGTTCTAGCTCATTATATACATAGTGCGTTGCAGGCAAAGGCATAAACCAGACCAGATGATTACTTTTATTAGATTTTCTCATATTTAATTGAACAGAGCTGTCCTGAATTGCAATTAAGCTATCCGAATAATATGGTAAGAAAAATGCTGGATTTCTTCCATATTCACCATAAGAAATATCATGTGTTGGACAATTTACAGTAAGCTTTTCAGAAACCTTATGTTGTACATATTTTGTTTTCGGCACAGTGCACAGATCAAAACTATATTTATTAATTAGTAATTCACTGATTAGATTTATTGGATATGCAAATTTTGATTCACTTATTGATACTCTAGTGCTTTTAATTAATGAAAAAGTCATCAATGAAAAAACAACAACATATAATATAGGCTTAATCTTATTTTTCTGAAACACTACAATTAACATAGATAATAAACAAGATGTAATTACGATAAGATAGCCCATTCCAAATCGTATATCTGGTGCATTTAAAATCCACAAAAGAAAACAGACCATTGATCCAAGCAAAATATGCCAATTATTAAACACAACTTCTCTTATCTTAGAATAAACTACCATTAGAACTGGTACTGCTATTGTTAGTAATAATACCCAAAAAATGTAACCAAAAGTCTTTAGCTCTCGATTTAACCAAACTTGAAAAAAAACTATTTTTTCAGCCTTTTTATATGGCTGAAAAGAATCCCTTTCTATTCCTTTCTCCGGCGCAAATGCATCATGACTAATACAAGCACTCCAATCATCTGCCTTTTCTTTTGGATATTGCCAATCAAAGGCGCCAAAATTAACTTGTGTAATAGGATAAATAGGCCAACCAGTTTGAATTGTGTTTTTTACAATATGCACACCATAAACCCCCAAACCAATAAGCAAAACTGAAAAGAAAAGTCTTCTATGTTTTTTAAATGATACAATTGTGGCTACTAAGGGATAAAGCAGCAAAACGCATAAAAAAAGGGCACTGAGCTTATAACTAAAACCAGAAAAACAGAGTATAGATAGAACCACTAAATGATTCGAACTTAATTTTTTAATTGAGTCATTGTATTGAATACTGTATAAAAAGCAAACAATACAAATAATTATATTGGGTAAATCTGGAGATAAACAAGAGATGAACCAATAAATTATAAAATTCCAATAGTAGAATATAAGACCTAAAGAAAACAATTCGAAATAAGATTTAAAGCTCCACTCTTTGTTATAAAAAGATAAAATATTAGAGTAGAGTAGCTTTGCTGTTATCAGAAATAACAACAGACTATTGAATACGTGATATGTTTTTCCCTTTAAAAGCCAAATCTCTGACATTGCATGGACTAAATGCCAAGCGCCCATGGCTCCAAACCTATCATGAAGATTAGCCAATCCTGGCACTGCAGGATAATTCATTGCCCAGTTTAAAATCTGAAAATGATACCTACCAGGGTCTAAATTATACACTGGGGCATCTGAGCCATAATAAAGGATAAAAAGGCCAACAAAACCAACTACAAACAAGCTTATCTTAGAGCCCAAAAGACGTTTAAAAAAGCCTGAATACTCTAAGCAAATACTATCCCGATATACATATGTGCCAGTTAAAACATTAATTAAAACAAAGGCATGTATCTCCCAATTAATACGAAAAAACAATGAGGAAAATTCAAGCACAAATGATAAAAGCGCCAAACCAATAAAAAAGACATACAGAATTGAAAGCTTATTAAGATTTTGCTTTGTGATATTTCCAATAATCCTAACAGCTATTAAGCCCAAAGTCGAAATAAGAAAAAAATGATATATCCAGGCTAAAAGAAGTAAGGCCATTATTTAAACATTTTACTTTTTAAATAAATAAACTCATTCCAAATATCTTCAACAATTTGACCCGCAGGCTTAATCTCTCTAATCTGTGCAGAAACCTGACCTATCTCTAGCTCTCCTTCACTCATGTCCCCCTCAAACATACCTTTTTTAGCACGTGCCCTGCCTAAAATATCTTTCAGCTTTTCTAAAGATGCACCTGCATCTTCCGCTTCTTGAACTTTATTGTAAAATTCATTTTTAATTAAACGAACTGGGGTAAGTTGTTTAAGACTTAATTTAGTATCACCTTCATCTGCATCAACTACTCTATTTTTAAAATTGAGATGCGCAGATGATTCTTTGCTTGCCACAAATCGGCTACCTATCTGAACGCCATCAGCCCCTAAAACCATTGCTGCTAACATACTTCTTCCTGACCCTATTCCTCCTGCTCCAATCAATGGTATATCTAAATGCGATTGTACATTTGGCAACAAACAAAAGGTCGTCGTTTCTTCACGACCATTGTGACCACCTGCCTCAAATCCTTCAGCCACAACTGCATCCACTCCAGCTTCTTGGGATTTCAGAGCAAATTTCAAACTACTTACTACGTGCACTACTGTTATTCCTTTTCCTTTAAGAAAACCAGTCCATGTCTTTGGATTCCCTGCCGAAGTAAATACAATTTTAACACCTTCGTCAACTATAATTTGCATTATTTCCTCAATATTGGGATAAAGCAAAGGCACATTAACGCCAAAAGGCTTTACGGTTGTTTTTTTACACTTTTGAATATGCTCTCTTAAAACCTCTGGATACATAGAGCCTGCACCAATAAGCCCCAAAGCTCCTGCATTTGAAACTGCTGAGGCTAATTGCCAATTTGAACACCATATCATTCCGGCTTGTATAATCGGATAATCAATGCCAAATAAATCACAAATACGATTGTTTTTCATTTAAGCTGTTTTACGCTTGACGAATTTACAAAATTTGTAACTTTGGTTTTTATAAAATTAACTCATCAGTAGAAAGCATAAAAATGAAAAAAGATCAAGAGATATTTAATCTAATTGATGCCGAACAAAAGCGTCAAGAGGAAGGTATTGAACTTATAGCTTCAGAAAACTTTGTTTCTAAACAAGTAATGGATGCAATGGGTAGCTGTTTAACTAATAAATATGCTGAAGGTCTTCCATTTAAAAGATACTATGGTGGTTGTGAAATAGTTGACCAGGTAGAGGATATTGCTAGAGAGCGATTAAAAGAGCTTTTTGGAGCTGCATGGGCTAATGTGCAGCCTCATTCAGGGGCACAGGCAAATGCTGCTGTAATGTTAGCTGTACTTAAAGCTGGTGATAAAATTTTGGGTTTAGACCTATCTAACGGGGGGCACCTCACACATGGATCACCTGTTAATTTTTCAGGAAAAATTTACGAAGCTTGTTTCTACACAGTCAATAATGACGGCCTTATTGATATGGATTCTGTAGAAGAAATAGCGTTAAAAGAAAAACCCCAGCTTATTATATGCGGTGCATCAGCATACTCTAGAGATTGGGACTATGCAAGATTTAGAAAAATTGCAGATAAAGTAGGCGCACTACTTTTAGCAGATATTTCACATCCTTCAGGCTTAATTGCCTCTGGCCTTTTAAACAATCCATTGCCTCATTGTCATATTGTAACTAGTACGACGCATAAGACACTTAGGGGCCCAAGAGGAGGCGTTATTATGATGGGAGAAGACTTTGATAACCCTTGGGGGCTTAAAACACCGAAGGGCGTCATTCGAAAAATGAGCGCCATACTAGATAGCGGTGTATTTCCTGGCACTCAAGGCGGACCATTAGAACATGTTATTGCCTCAAAAGCAGTAGCATTTGGTGAAGCCTTAAGCGATGATTATAAAACTTATTGTGAACAAGTCATAAAGAATGCGCAAGCCATGGCTAATGCATTTAACGAAAAAGGATATGATATTATATCTGGTGGAACAGATAATCACTTGATGTTAATTGACCTAAGAAATAAGAATATATCGGGCAAAAAAGCGGAAAACACTCTAGGCTTGGCAGACATAACCGTTAACAAGAATATGGTGCCAAAAGATGACAAATCTCCTTTTGTGACTTCTGGAATTAGAGTTGGTGTTGCTGCTGTGACTAGCCGAGGTCTAAAGGAAAGTGATATGCAAAAAATTGTTGACTGGATTGATCAAGTAATCACTAACCCTGAAAATGAAACACTTATTCATAGTATTAAGAGAGACATCAATGCCTTTATGAAAGGCTTTAAACTTTATGCTTAGTCAACCATACTAAATGGAGAAGCTTTCTCCACAACCACAGGTACGTGTTGCATTAGGATTGACAAACTGGAAACCTTTACCATTGAGACCAGAAGAAAAGTCTAAAGTTGTGTTCATGAGGTACAATAAACTTCTTACATCACAAACCACCTTAACCCCTTTGTCTTCAAAGATTTCATCGCCTTCATTTAGCTTATTATCAAAACTCATATCGTATGAAAGCCCAGAACAACCACCTGCCTTCACTGAAACACGGACAAAGAAATCATCGCCTTGATTATCTTTTTCTTTAAGCTGAAGAATTTCTGATTTAGCACTTTCTGATACAAATAACATAAGTCTAATTTTGATACAAAGGTACGATTTTCAGACTAATAGGGCACTTTAAGCACGCAAAAGCTTATGCCTTAACATTAATAAAAGCCTTTATCCTTTCTGCTAAGAATTGGACATCTTGATCACTTGTAAGCTCTCCAAAGCTAATCCTAAGGCTTGAATTAACCTCACTGGTGTTAAGCCCCATAGCCCTTAATACATGTGATCCTTTTTGACTTCCAGCAGCACATGCCGAACCTAATGAAATTGCGAGTTTTGTGTGGTTTTTTTGCATAAAATCGCGAGAAAGGCCTCCTTTTAGTCTGATATTGAGCGTATTTGGTACTTTTTTGGCATTTTTTGAATTTAGACAAATATGCTTTTTAATGTCTTTTTTAGACATTAAAAGCTCTTCAAAGCCCTTATATTTTTGATTATTATTTTGCATATTTTCAATGCTCCTTTGTGCCGCCAGTGACAATCCGACAATACCTGCTACATTAAGACTTCCTGAGCGCAGACCCGATTCATGACCTCCGCCATGAATCAATGGTTCAATATTTAAGCTTGACTTTTCTTTTCTCATATATAATGCACCAACACCTGCAGGACCATATATCTTATGCCCAGAAACACACAAAATATCCACCCCAAGTTTATTG
>CAJXBJ010000052.1 GCA_913050195.1 uncultured Saprospirales bacterium | reverse complement strand
CTCAGTTTTTAAGTATTCAAGGTGATGCAGTTTTAATTCCAATGATATTTTTGGTGTTGGGTTATCTTTTGCATACTACTGGAGAACTCTGTTTATCTCCGGTGGGTTTGTCAATGGTTACTAAGTTGGCACCGCAGCGAATTGTTGCAATGGTAATGGGCGCATGGTTTCTATCTTCAGCTATGGCGCATCATATTGGAGGTGTAATAGCCATGATGACCTCAGGATCAACTAGCAATAATATGAGCTTAGGTGACAAGGCAATTGAGGCAGGTTTGCTGTCTGAGGTTGGACAGTATTCGGATGCTTTGTTAACTTCTTTTGACGGACTTGCGCTTTATAATGAGGTTTTTGGTGCACTAGGTTGGATTGCTATTGGCTCGGGAATATTTTTATTATTACTAATTCCGATTTTAAGAAAATGGATGCATGGTATTCATTAGGGACTAGTTAAGATAAATTTGAAAGCCGGCCAAAGAGCCGGCTTTTTTTATGTCCATACTCATGTGATGAGTGATTTCTTTTTGTGTTCAAAGAGCCTTATTTAGACAAAATCTAAATAAGTACTTTTTCTTGTTGAAAACTTTCCCATTTTTTACCACTATATAATAAACTGAAATAGAGCAAGTTATCACATATAAATTTGAATAGGGTCTATAATTGACCTAATTGGTGTTTAATAGTGGTTTAATGTGGGTAGATATTCGTAATTTTAACTCAAAATTGATCACGGGATGTCATTTATAGGAGAATTTGATTGTAAGGTGGATGCTAAGGGTAGAATAAAGCTACCATCAGCGCTTAAACGGCAAGTGCATCCAGACAGTCAAAATCGTTATGTTGTTTGCCGTGGTATAGAAAAACACCTAACTATTTACCCATATCAGGATTGGAAGCGAATTAGCACAGAATTGGATAAGTTGAACTTGTATGTTCGTAAGAATCGAGAGTTTGTGCGTTTCTTTTATCAAGGAGCTACAGAGTTAAATCTTGACAGTCATGAAAGAGTCCTGATTCCAAAAAAGCTATTGTCATATGCTGGTGTTGGTAAAGATGCAGTGTTGTTTGCATATGCCGACAAGATCGAGTTGTGGTCTAAGGATAAGTATGATATCATGCTTAATGAAGAGCCTGAAGATTTTGCCAGCTTAGCAGAGGAGGTGATGGGGAAAATTAATTCATCAAAAGATCAAGACGCCCAGCCTTAATGTCCTACCATAGCCCTGTCCTTTTACAAGAGTGTTTAGATGCATTGAATATCAAGAAGGATGGCTTATACGTAGACGCAACATTTGGTGGGGGTGGGCATAGTAAAGCAATTCTAGATCTCCTTAGCTCATCAGGGAGGTTGATTGCCTTTGATAGAGATCAAGAAGCTATAGCTAATCGAATTTCTGATGAGCGTTTAGTGCTAGCGCATCATGATTATCGCTTTTTAAAGCGCTTTGCGCGTTATTATGGTTTTGATAAGGTAGATGGGATACTGGCAGATCTCGGTATTTCATCACATCAGATAGATGCTGCGGAGCGTGGTTTTTCAACGAGGTTTAAAGAGTCTAAATTGGATATGCGCATGGATCAAGATGCTGCTTTAAGCGCGTATGAAGTCCTTAATAACTATGATGGCTCAAAGCTTAATAGGCTTTTTAAGAGTTATGGTGAATTGAAAAACACTAATGCGATAGTAAAGAGGTTGCTAAACTTTAGATCAATTAAGCCAATAGAGTTTGCTAAGGATGTATTTAAGGCCTTAGATGGAATGACGCCTAAGAGCAAGGAAAATCAATTTTATGCACAGGTTTTTCAGGCTGTGAGAATAGAGGTGAATCAAGAGCTAGATTCTTTAAAGCTCTTTTTGGAACAGTGTGAGAAAATTCTAAAACCCAATGGCCGCTTAGTGGTTATGTCCTATCATTCATTAGAAGATAGAATAGTAAAACGATTCATTAAAAATGGATTCAATACAGCGCATACTGTCTTGCCTGAGTTACAAAAAAAATGGTCCCTTAAAGCTTTGAATACAAAGCCAATAATTCCATGTGATAAAGAAATTCAATTGAACTCAAGAGCGCGTAGTGCTAAATTAAGAATAGCAGAAAAGATAGAAGATGAAAGCTGATAAAAAGAATGCGACAAATATAAGGGAGCTGATTCGTCTTGGGAATTATCTTAACGAAGAAATGTTCCGGCGTCAAGTGCCATACTTTTTGCTGCTATTTGTTTTAGCCATTTTATACATATTTAACTCACATCATGCTGGAAGAACTTTAAGGACTATTGGTCAGACAGACAAGGAATTAAAACGTCTTCGCTGGGAGCTCATGACACTTGAGTCCAATCTTATGAATATAGGTAAGCCTTCTGAATTGTCAGTATTGGTAGATACGCTTGGCTTAAAGGAGTTAAAAAGCCCACCTCAAATAATTTTTGTTCAAGAAGATGAGTAAAAAGCGCTACATAGAATCTAAGGCATGGATAGTATATATGTGCTTTGTGCTTTTTGGTCTAGCAATATTAGCACGTGTTGTTTTTATACAGAATTTTGATAGGATTGAGGGTAAGACCTGGAAAGCTTATGCTGAAGACAGAATAAAGGCTGAGCGCTCTATTGCTGCAAATAGAGGTAATATATATAATGAAGATGGTCATCTTTTGGCCACCTCTTATCCTGTTTTTCGTCTTAATTGGGATGCGCTTTCGCCTAGTGATCATGATTTTTATTCCAATTTAGATTCTTTAGCGATATGCTTAAGTAGCTTTTTTAAGCTTAATAGTGTTGATCAAAATCGTCAAAAATTAATTGATGCTCGAAACAGTGGTAAGCGATATGTTAAGATTCCACTGTCAAGAAAGACCACATATATTAATTACCCTAATCTTCAAAAGATAAGACGTTGGCCACTGTTTAGAAAAGGTCAATTCAAGGGAGGTTTGATAGTGTCCCAATTTAATAAGCGTAAAAAACCATTTGGTCAGTTGGCGCATCGAACGATTGGTTATGTGCGTGATAGTATAGCAGTTGGTTTAGAGGGGTATTATAATAATCTTTTGGCAGGTGTAGAAGGAAAGCGAATGGAGCAAAAAGTTTCTTCTGGAGATTGGATACCAATTAATGACGAATATATTATTAAACCAGAACACGGTAAAGATGTTATTACTACAATAGATACTTACATACAGGATGTGGCCTATGATGCTCTAATGAAAATGATTAAGAAAGAGGCTGCAGATCATGGCTGTGCAATTGTTATGGAAGTTGCTACTGGTAAGATAAGGGCAATTGCCAATATTGGTATGCGTGAAGACAGCACATATTCGGAAATATTTAATTACGCAGTTGGGGAGGAAACAGAACCAGGCTCTACAATGAAATTGGCTTCTATGATTGCGGCCATTGAAGAAGGGGCTGTTGCTTTGGATGACACAATAGATATAAAAGATGGTAAACGTACATTTTATGATAAAGTTATGCGTGACTCTGATGATAAGACTCAGGGTGTTATAAAAGTTAAAAAGGCTTTTGAGGTTTCTTCTAATGTGGCTATTTCAAGAATTATACATGAGAATTTCAATAAGGTTCCTGAGCGTTTTATAAGCTATTTAAGTGAAATGGGTTTGACAGAAAAGACGGGTATCGATATTAAAGGAGAGCCTTCGCCTTACATTAAAGACCCAAGCGATAGAAAGAGCTGGACAGGTATTACATTGCCTTGGATGTCTGTTGGCTATGAACTTAAACTAACCCCTCTCCAAACCTTATGCTTGTACAATGCAGTTGCGAACAATGGAGTGGCTGTTCAGCCTTATTTGGTAAGCAGTATAAAAGAGGGTAATGTGGTTATTGAAGAGATGCATAAAAAAGTGCTTAAGCATGGCATCTGCTCAGAGCGGACATTAAAAAGTGTACGCGCTATGTTAGAAGGTGTAGTTGAAAATGGTACTGCAAGAGGGATTCAGGCCAAGCATTTTAAAATTGCAGGTAAAACAGGTACTTCAAAAATTGCTAAGAAGAAATCAGGGTATAGTAAGTCATATCAGGCAAGCTTTGCGGGTTATTTCCCTGCGGATAACCCAATGTATTCCTGTATTGTAGTGGTTAATCGCCCATCAAAAGGGAATTACTATGGTAGTTCTGTAGCAGCCCCTGTGTTTAAGGAGATAGCAGAAAAAGTCTTTGCGCGAAAAGTGGTTATTGAACAATCTATAGCTAATCGAGTTGAGGACCAAAAGCAGCAATATGTGCCATATGTTAAGTCAGGTCTAGCTCAAGAAGTCAAGGAGCTTTATAAAGACCTAGGTGTAAAAACGCCAGATCATAAAACCACCGTTTGGGTGAAGCCTGTCTCTCCTGGTGCAAATGTAAAGCTCACAGACAATGCTGTATATGAAAATGAAGTACCTAATGTGCGTGATATGTGTTTAAAGGATGCCTTATTTCTTCTTGAAAACAGGGGATTTAAGGTGTACATAAAAGGGAAGAGTAAAGGCAAGGTGCGTTTCCAATCGATTAAAGGTGGTACCAAAATCACCAATAGACTTAATCCTGAAATAGAAATAACAGTCAGTTGAAAAATCTACAAGACATATTATATGGGGTTCGCTTAACGACATTGGAGGGCCAAAGCAATAGGTCAATTGGTAAGATAGAGTTTGATTCTAGAAAGATTGAAAAGGGAGATCTTTTTGTCGCAATTAAGGGGGAGCTTTCTGATGGGCATGAATTTATTGAAAAGGCAATTGAGAGTGGTGCTGTAGCTGTTTTATGTGAAGAGATGCCTGAAAACAGAAAGGATATTACTTATGTGCAAACAACTTGCACTAAGCAGGCTTTGGCTATTGTTGCTGCTAACTATTATGATCATCCATCTGAAAAAATTCATCTTATTGGTGTTACTGGGACAAATGGTAAGACAAGTGTTTCAACCCTTCTTTATCGTTTGTTTACCCAATTGGGTAACGCATGTGGATTAATCTCAACAGTTCACAATATTGTTGATGGAAATATTATAGAATCGACACATACTACTCCTGACCCTTTAAGCATTAATGCTCTTTTGTCATCTATGCTAGATAAATCATGTACGCATTGTTTTATGGAGGTGAGTTCGCATGCATTAATGCAAGAAAGAACTTATGGCTTGCAGTTCAATGGTGCGGTATTTACTAATATCTCGCATGACCATTTAGATTATCACGGTACTTTTGATGCCTATATTAAAGCTAAAAAGCGTCTTTTTGATCAATTGCCAAAAGGAAGCTTTGCTGTTTACAACGATGATGACAAGCGTGGCTCTGTTATGGTTCAAAATACCAAAGCAGATGTTTACTCTTTGAGTGTTCAAAAGCTAGGTGATTTTAAAGCTAAAATACTGGAAAACAGCTTTGATGGGCTTGTTTTGAATATACAGGAGCAAGAGCTGCATACATCATTGATAGGGAGTTTTAATGCATACAATATACTAAGTGTTTTTGCTGTAGCTACTTTATTAGGAGAAGATCCTCAGGAGGTTTTAGCGGCTCTTAGTATGCTTAAGTCAGCGGAAGGCCGCTTTGATTATTTCCTTTCTACGGATAAGGTAGTGGCTATAGTAGATTATGCACATACGCCAGATGCTTTAAAGCAGGTTCTTTCTACAATAAAAAACATTCGAACTGGAAATGAAAAAATATACACCATTATAGGTTGTGGAGGTGATAGGGATAATGCTAAACGACCGCTAATGGCAAGGATTGCTGTCTCACTAAGTGATATGGCCATATTAACCTCGGATAATCCACGTTCGGAATCACCAGAAGCTATCATTGAGGAAATGAAAGGAGGAGTAGAGATTTCTTTGCGCTCTAAAATGTTATGTGTGACTGATCGAAAGGAAGCCATTAAAATGGCTTGTGCATTAGCTACTAAAGGGGATATCATTTTGCTTGCAGGCAAAGGGCATGAAAAGACGCAAGAAATTGCTGGAGTTAAGCATCCTTTTGATGATAAAAGCATTTTAAAAGACTTTTTAATACAAATGAATAAATAAGCTATGCTATACCATTTATTTGAATATCTACATAAAAATTTCGACCTAATTGGAGCAGGAGTGTTTCAATATATATCGTTTAGGACAGCAATGGCTGTTGTTACATCTTTGGTTATTTCCATGTTGTTTGGAGGTAAGCTTATCGACTTGCTTCGTCGAAAGCAAGTTGGAGAAACTGTGCGAGATTTAGGATTAGATGGTCAATTAGCCAAGCAAGGCACCCCTACAATGGGAGGGATAATTATTCTTTCTGCCATATTAATTCCAAGTATACTATTTGCAAGACTTGATAATGTATATGTTTTATTGATGCTGGCCGTTACAATTGGCTTAGGACTTGTTGGATTTGTTGATGATTATATCAAAGTATTTAAAAAAAATAAAGAAGGTTTAGCTGGTCGATTTAAGATTTTAGGTCAGATTGCAATAGGTCTAATAGTAGGTATTACACTATTGTGTAATGATGGAGTAAAAATTCGGGATTACAGTAAGATATATACTTATGCTCATGCTGATAGTGCAGCTGTAGGTCAGCCAATTCAGATTGATGGAGCATATGGACAGTCTATAGAAGGCAAAGGTGATTTTGTTGGGGATAAATTTATATCACATGATGGACCATCGCTTAAGACAACAATTCCTTTTGTTAAGAATAATGAGTTTGATTATAGCATACTTACCAGCTGGCTTGGTGATGAGTGGTCTTCGACAGCAGCATCTATCTTATTTGTTCTTATAGTGATTTTAATCATTACTGCTGTGTCTAATGGCGCTAATATAACAGATGGAATAGATGGTCTAGCAACGGGTACATCAGCAATTATCGGAGCCACTTTGGGTCTGTTTGCTTACATATCAGGTAATATCATATTGGCGAGTTATCTCAATGTTATGTACATACCTGAGTCTGGGGAGCTGATGATATTTGCTGGTGCATTTATTGGTGCCTGTATTGGTTTTCTCTGGTACAATGCTTTTCCAGCTCAAGTCTTTATGGGGGATACAGGAAGCCTAGCCCTAGGCGGTATTATTGCAAGTTTAGCACTAATTACAAGAAAAGAGCTCTTAATACCATTGTTGTGCGGTGTGTTCTTAATAGAAAATTTATCTGTAATCATACAGGTCTTTTACTTCAAATACACCAAGAAGAAATATGGTGAAGGGCGTAGAGTGTTTTTAATGGCTCCGCTACATCACCACTATCAAAAACTAGGTTTTCACGAATCTAAAATAGTAAGTCGCTTTTGGATTGTTGGAATAATGTTGGCCATTTTAACAATAGTTACCCTAAAACTAAGATGATTTCTAATTGTCAAAATATCGCCATTTTGGGAGCTCAAGAAAGTGGATTAGGTGCAGCCTTGCTTGCTTGTAAAAAGGGATACAATGTCTGGGTAAGTGATTATAATGCCATTCTAGATCATTATAAGCAAGAGCTTGACTCGAATGGCATTGACTATGAAGAATATGGGCATGACCAGGCCAAGATATTGTCTGCAGATTATATTGTAAAAAGTCCAGGGATTTCTCCCAAAGCACCTATTGTTCAAGCGGCTTATAAAATGGGTGTGCCCGTAATTAGTGAAATTGAGTTTGCCTCAAGACATACTGATGCTAAAATAATAGCTATAACTGGAAGTAATGGCAAGACAACCACAACCTCACTAACCTATAATGTGTTTAGTAAAGCAGGCAAAAACGTGGCTTGTGCAGGCAATGTAGGTGAAAGCTTTGCGAGAAGCTTAGCGCGAGAAGAAGCAGATATATATGTTTTAGAAATAAGCTCTTTTCAGCTTGATGATATACAGCTTTTTAAACCTCATGTTGCGGTCTTGTTAAATATAACTCCAGATCACTTAGATCGATATGATGATAAGTTTGAAAACTACATTGAATCTAAATTTCGAATAACCATGAATCAGGACAGTGGTGATTACTTCATATACAATATGGAGGATTCAACCATTGAAAATGCATTAAAAGAAAAGAATATTCATGCTCAATGTTTGGGCATGAGCATAGCACCAAATGCAGATGCAACTGCTAGTGTGCAAGAAAAATCAATAATTGTTAACCATAAAAATATATTTAAAATGAACCTAGCAGAATTAGGGTTGAGTGGGCAACATAACGTCTACAACTCAATGGCAGCCTCTATTACAGGCAAAATCTTTGACATTAAAAAGGAAGTGATTCGGGAGAGTCTATCGGACTTTAAAAGCCTAGAACACCGTTTAGAATTTGTTGCTAAAGTTAAAGGGGTAGAGTATATCAATGATTCTAAAGCGACAAACGTTAACTCAAGCTGGTATGCTCTAGAGACGGTACAAAATCCAATAGTATGGATTGTTGGTGGTATTGATAAAGGTAACGACTATGAAATTCTGCAAGAATTGGTTAAGCAAAAAGTGAAAACTATTATATGTTTAGGCCAAGATAATATGAAAATTCATGAGGCATTTTCCAAATATGTAGATTTGATCATTAATACATATTCTATGGAGGAAGCAGTTAGTGTTGCAAATCACTTCAGTAGTAAAGGGGATGCAGTAGTCTTGTCTCCAGCTTGTGCTAGTTTTGATTTATTTGATAATTACGAGCACAGAGGGCGTTGTTTTAAGGCTGCGGTGAGAGAACTTTAATATGTTTGAAGAGTTTTTCCATAAAATTAAAGGTGACAAATATATTTGGGCCATTGTCGGTATGCTGACTGTTTTTTCACTGCTTGCTGTTTATAGCTCAACAACAACCTTAGCTTATAGGCTTAAAGGAGGAAACACTGAGTTTTATTTATTCAAGCATTTGATTCTAGTTATGCTGGGAATTGGCTTAATGTATTTTTTCCATAAGATGGATTATAGATACTTGTCTAAGCTTTCTGTTTTTCTGTTAATTCTTGCTGCTTTATTATTGCCTATAACATTGTTTTTGGGAACCAGCTTAAATCAGGCAAGTCGATGGTTAACCTTGCCTGTTTTAAATATAAGTTTTCAGACCTCAGACTTTGCTAAGTTGGCTCTTATAATGTACTTAGCTCGTTCTCTTTCTAAGATGCAAAAAGAACCCTTTAGTTTTAATCGTTTTTTATTAGAGCAAATATTGCCTATTGTCCTCATCTGCGGTTTAATTCTGCCCGCAGATTTATCAACGGCAACAATGCTCTTTTTGATATCCGTCACCATGCTTTTTGTAGGTCGTGTTCGAATAACGTATCTATTGCGTCTAGGTGCTTTTATGGTCATTTTCTTAACTGGAGCAATTACATTAATTACTAATCATGAAAATTTAGGTCTTACTAAAGTCGGTAGAATTAGTACTTGGGATGCCCGTTTAGAGTCATTTATAAGTCTTGAAGATAATGTGAGTAGTAACTATCAGGTAAAGCAAGCTAAGATTGCAATAGCAACAGGTTCAGTCTTTGGTAATGGTCCAGGTAATAGTGGTCAAAGGGACTTTTTGCCCCACCCTTATTCTGATTTTATATATGCCATCATAATTGAAGAATATGGATTAGTTTTTGGAGCCATGTCAATTCTCTTGCTTTATTTGTGGTTTTTGCACAGAGTGATTAAAATCCTGTTAGCAACGCCTAAGGCTTTTGGTGGTTTATTGGCAGTTGGGTTGGGTTTAAGTATTTGTGTTCAGGCCTTGATACACATGGCTGTTAATGTAAGTATTTTTCCAGTGACTGGTTTGCCTTTGCCTTTGGTGAGCATGGGTGGGACATCTATGTGGTTTTCTGCTATTTCAGTGGGTATTATTTTAAGTGTTAGTAGATATACAATTGAAAATAAACTTGATGCCAGTACAAATTAAGAAAGCCTTAATAAGTGGAGGAGGAACAGGAGGACATATCTTTCCTGCAATTGCAATTGCCAATGCATTGAAGAGAAGATATCCAGAAATTATTATTCAATTTGTTGGGGCTAGTGATAGAATGGAAATGCAAAAAGTTCCTGAGGCTGGTTATCCGATCAAAGGTTTATGGATTGCAGGCTATCAAAGAGGGCAAATTATTAAAAATATTTTATTGCCATTTAAGATTTTATGGAGTCTATTATGCTCTTTTTGGATCTGTTGGCGTTTCAACCCAGATGTTGCTGTTGGTGTTGGTGGTTATGCCTCTGCGCCAATGTTGTATGCGGCTTCTTTTCTTAATGTTCCTTGTTTAATACAAGAGCAAAACTCTTATGCTGGTATAACTAATAAAATTTTGGGAAATAAAGTTCAAAAAGTATGTGTTGCATATGAAGATATGAGTCGGTTTTTTCCAACAACTGAAATCATAATGACTGGTAATCCAGTCCGGAAAGACTTAAAAGATGTAGCAGCGCTAAAGAAAGAAGGTTTAAAGTTTTTTGGGTTAAAGGAAAATAAAATTACAGTACTTGTTATTGGAGGTAGTTTAGGTGCAAAATCTATAAATGAGGCCATTGAAAAACATTTAAGTTCCATAGAAAAATTAAATGTTCAGCTTTTATGGCAAACAGGTGTGGCTTATGCCGAAAAGTCTAATGTGTTATGCAGCTCTTTAAATAATTCTGGAATTAAATGTATGCCATTTATAAAGGAAATGAAATATGCTTATGCAATTGCGGATATTGTTATTTCTAGGGCAGGTGCCTTAAGTATTTCAGAGCTATGTGTGTTATCTAAAGCAGCCATATTGGTCCCGTCCCCAAATGTAACTGAAGACCATCAGCGTAAAAATGCAATGGCTCTAGTTGATAAGAAAGCGGCTCTTATGTTGGAAGATAAGGAGGTGAAAGAGTATTTGTTGTCGGTTTTAAGTGAGCTGATAAAAGACGAAGAAAAGCAATTGCTGTTAAGATCAAACATAAATAAATTGTCTTTTGAGAATGCGGACGAGCGAATTGTTGATGAAATTGAAAAAATGTTAGTTTGAAGCTAAAAGATATACATAGTGTGTACTTTTTAGGTATTGGGGGAATAGGGATGAGTGCTTTAGCTCGATATTTTCATGCTCAGGATGTATGTGTTTCAGGTTATGATAGGACAAAAACAGCGCTAACAGAGGCATTGCAGAATATTGGTATGGATATAAGTTATGAGGATGATTTGAGAGCAGTTCCTGAAAATATCGATTTAGTTGTTTACACTCCGGCAATTCCAGAAAACTTAGGTTTGTATAAACATTTTAGTAATTCACGGTTGCCATTTAAAAAACGTGCGGAGGTTCTTGGTTTGATATCAAATAGTCATTTTAATATTGCTATTGCTGGAACACATGGTAAAACATCAATATCTACGCTAACTGCTCATATTTTTCATGAAGCAAATAAGCGTTGCCATGCTTTTGTAGGAGGAATAAGCAAAAACTATAATTCTAATTGGCTTAGAGGTAACGAAGATATAGCCGTAGTCGAGGCAGATGAGTTTGATGCTTCCTTTTTACATTTGAGCCCTAATATAGCATCTGTTTCAACAATGGATCCGGATCATTTGGATATTTACGGTGCTGCAGATAAGCTTAAAATAGCCTTTGAAAAGTTTGTTGCTAATTTACGTCCAGGCGGTATGCTTTTTAAACATGTTAGTTGCTCTTTGGAGGGGCCTGAAAGCACATATACGTATGGTGTTGAGGAAGGCGACTATAGAGCAGAAAACGTGCATTTTAATTTTGATAAAAATCACCGTCCTCAGTATAGTTTTGACCTGAATTTTAAAGGTGATTTATTGCAAGATATGCGTTTTCATATTGCTGGCATGCACAATGTTGAAAATGCAGTTGTGGCATCTGCTATCGCCTATAGTCAAGGAATTAGTCAGGGTGATATTAAAAAAGCATTGGGGAATTATCAGGGAATTAAAAGGAGATTTGAATATCACTGTACCAATAAACCTGTTTATATTGATGATTATGCACATCACCCTACTGAAATAAAAGCAGCCTTAAATGCAGTGAAGTCACTATATCCTAAAGCTAAAATAACAGGTGTTTTTCAGCCTCATTTATATACACGCACAAGGGATTTTTTAGATGGTTTTGTGGAGGCATTATCAAATTTGGATCATCTTATTTTGCTAGATATTTATCCTGCGCGTGAGCTGCCAATTGAAGGAGTTACTTCTAAGCTTATATATGACAAGGTAAAGATGCCTAGAAAAGATCTTGTGTCTTTAGAAGAGCTTGTGCCCTTTTTGGATCGACAAAAAGACGATTTAGAAGTGTTGATAAGTATGGGCGCTGGAAATATTGATAAAAAAGTAGATTTAATAAAACAGTTGTTGACGAATGAAGGATAAAATAAAGCGCATATTATTTGTGACTTTTAATATAGCTATAGTTGTTGGCTTGCTTTCGCTTCTTGGTTTTTCGCAGAAGAAATTGGATGATAAAATTTGCGAGGAGCGCACAATATATATAAAAAGTAAAAATGGAAATGCATTTGTTGATGAACTTGATGTGCATAGAATTCTAAAATCATTTGATAGTAGTGGTTTTGTTGGTGAGGGTTATGTGGATATAGATATCCTAAATTTAGAACAGAGGATAACTTCTTTAAATGAAGTCGAAAATGCCCAGATATATCTGAGTACCAATGGTAATTTAAATATTGCTATCGAAACCCGAACGCCCATCTTGAGAGTTATCAACAAGGATGGTGTTAGTTATTATATAGATGAAAATGGGAAGCACATGCCATTTAGTAATAAATTTACGAGCAAGGTCATTGTGGCGAATGGACATCTAGGAGATGAAGAAAAACTGATTGAAGATCTGACTGCGTTGGTTAAACGTTTAGGATCAGATGATTTCTTCAGTAAAAAAGTACAGCAAATCTTCGTTAATGAAGATAAAGAGTATGAGTTAGTTACCTTGCTAGGAAGTCATATAGTGCTTCTAGGGAGCTTAAATAATTTAGATGAGAAGCTAGAAAATTTAAAGGCCTTTTATCTTAGAACAACGGATCTAGTAGATCTTGAAAAATATAAATTGGTGAATTTGAAATTTAAGGATCAAGTCGTTTGTACAAAATTTTAATGGAATGAATCATTCAGAAATAATTGTAGGTTTAGATATAGGCACCACTAAGATTTGTGCTATTGTCGGTCGTGTAAATGAACATGGTAAAATCGAGATACTTGGAATGGGAAAAACTGAGTCCTTTGGTGTAGATCGAGG
>CAJXBJ010000051.1 GCA_913050195.1 uncultured Saprospirales bacterium | reverse complement strand
ATCTGATGAATATTATCCAAATTAAAGCCCTTCTCTGTATAAATAACATCTACCATAATCCCCAAAATGTTTTGCATAAACATCATCTCAGTATGAATCCCTACATGTGCTCCAATGATTGGATAAAAGCTAGGATCTCCGTCATCCATTTTAGGGTAAAGCGATGTAGAGTCAAACCATGTTTTATATAACTGCATGGCTCTTTGATTATCAGACATATCAGGTCCCGAGAGAACATTAACATTAGCTCCATAAATAAAACCCCAATCCCAATTTTTAAACTCAAATACAGGATCTCCACATTTAAAGCATTTGGTTACGGGCATTCCCGGTCGAACTTTATTTCGCTTTTTAAGTCGATAATTAAATCCAATATCTGCTCCAAAGTTGTAGTAATAGGCATTAACTGGTTCAAACTTATGCATTGTAGTATACGTGTAACGAGCCAAGGCACGTATATTGAATTCCAAATCCTGTGACAAGGCCTGCACATAACCCAAGCCTGCATACCAGCGCACTAAAAAGTTTCTACTATTATCACTATAATAATCATAGGGAGAACCAAAAGTGGTTGCATTACCATAACCCATTCCAACAATAGCTGTTAGCTTTCTAGGGAAGGCAGGAAGATTAATCTTATTTGAGCCTAAATTATAGCGATTAGCTGGAGCTAGCTTTACCTCTAAAAAAAATGGAATCTCAAAAGACGAATGTCTATTTTTCTTAGGTCCCTTATCTGGGTCATGACTTTGATAATAGGCTCTAAAGTCAGCATCTCCAATGCTTGTAGTATTTACATTCTCCCCAACACTTGAAAAATGTAGACCAGTGTGAACCTTAAAGTGATCATTTAATATGTAATCCAAGCGAATAGAGAAGCTACTAGTCATTGCCGCAGCCTCGTACTGATTCCTTAAATTCATGAATTCAACATCATCTGTAATGTTAGGGTTTGTAAGCGAATATCTAGGATTATCTCTAAGCCATCGATATGAATAATGTTTACCGTAGGAAAAACCAATTGAAATAGGCAATTGATTATTGAATGCCTTAGCACGTTCATCCTGAGCATCAAGCTTTACAACTGCCAAAAGCAGAGCAATATATAAGACTATTTTTCCCATATATGAGAGCATAAAATTAGCGTTTATTCTTCCTTTTGAGAATAAGACAACACTATTAATACGATACTAACGAAAAAATGATACCTTTGCATGGTTAAATGGTCCAACGGTCAACGACTATTTAAATTTTCAAATGAAAAATCTTCTTGTACTTATTGTTGTAGTGAACACACTATGGACAATCTTTTCTTGTGACTCAGCTAGCCGACCAAATTTAGAAATTAAGCATACACCAAAAGCTTTATTGGAGCATGAAAAAGCCTTTCCAAAAGGAATATATAAAATTTCTGAAAACGTTCATGTTGCGATTGATTATGGGCTAGCAAATTCTATACTAATTGAGGGCGAAGATTCCGTCATCATCATTGATGCCATGGAGTCCAATGAAACAGCTGCTGAAGTTAAAGCAGAGTTCCTTAAAATCACTAGTAAGCCTGTAGCTGCTATTATTTATACTCATAATCACGGAGATCATGTTTTTGGCGCTGTTGCCTTAGCTGGTAAAGACAAGCCTAAAGTCTTTGCACATCAGAACACCAACTATTATCTCGATAGAGTAATGACAGAAATCCGGCCTGTTTTATCGAAAAGAAGCTATCGTATGCACGGCATAACATTGGAGGATGAGGCCTTAGTTAATTGTGGTATTGGCCATAAACTTAAACATGGCAAAGAAGCTACCTTAGGATTAATTAGACCCACCCATACTTACAAGGATTCTCTAGCAATTAAAATAAGTGGCATTGATCTAATGCTCTATTTTGCGCCAGGTGAAACTAATGACCAAACTATTGTTTGGTACCCTGAAAAAGAGATTCTCTTTTGTGGGGACAATCTTTATCAAAGCTTTCCGAATCTTTACACAATAAGAGGCACCTCTTATAGAGACCCTTTAGACTGGGTAAGCTCATTAGATCACATGCGTAAACTACAACCAAAACAATTAGTACCAAGCCATACCCTACCAGTCAAAGGAAAGGATACCGTATTAGCGGTACTTACTGATTATAGAGATGCTATTCAATATGTCCATGACCAGACAGTTAGAGGCATGAATATGGGTTTAATGCCGGGCGATCTAGCAGAACAGATTCATCTGCCTGCTCACCTTGCCAAATCCCCTTATCTACAAGAGTTTTATGGTAAAGTTCATTGGTGTGTAAAGAATATTTTCAATGGCTACCTAGGTTATTTTAATGGTAATCCAAGTCAACTCTTACCACTTAGCCCAAATAAAAAAGCTTTTAAGCTTGCCCAATTGGTTGGAGGCAGTGAAGCCCTTTTAAAAAGTGCTCAAAAAGCAATTGAAGATAAAGAGTTTCAATGGGCGCTTGAGCTAAGCGATTATCTAGAAAGACTTGAAGATATCGACAAGTCAAGTGTAAAAGCGATACGTGTAAAAGCTTTAGAGCACTTAGGCAGTCACCAATCAAATCCAAATGCACGACATTACTTTTTAACCTGTGCCTTAGAGGAAAAAGGTCTTAATTTATTTGAAGAAATGCATGTAAGCCCAGATATTGTAAAGACTATTCCAGTGAAAGCCACCTTTAAGTCATTAACCGTCTCTTTAGACCCTGTTGCAAGTGCAGATGTAACTAAAAATGTATGCTTTTACTTTCCAGATACTGAGGAAACCTTTAGTCTATATGTGAGAAAAGGCGTTGCAGAAATGAAGAACCATAAAATTGGCAACCCAGATATTGAGGTTAATATCAAAGCCCAAGTTTGGAAAGAAATCTTAGCCAAACTAAGAGATCCATTGGCTGCCTTTGCCTCTGGAGATATTGACATAAAAGGAAGTAAAACAGAACTGATTGCCTTTATGCAAATGTTTAAGGCAGCTGAAGACGCTTAATACTTATAGCGACTTCCCCACTTCTTCTTCAGTTCCTCACGCATCTTATGCTCACGAGGATTTGATTGGGGATCATACAGTCGATTTCCAGATAACTCTTCAGGCATAAACTCTTGATCAATAAAGCTACCCGGATGGCTATGGGCATATTTATAATCCTCGCCATAGCCAAGCTCTTTCATAAGCTTGGTTGGTGCATTACGTATAGCTAAAGGTACTGCTAGGTCGCCTGTCTTTCGCACCAACGCCTGAGCTTCATTAATAGCTTTGTAAGATGCATTACTCTTGGCAGAACATGCCAAATAAATAACCGTTTGGGATAAAATAATACGGCATTCTGGATAACCAATCACATTAATCGCTTGAAAGCAATTATTTGCCATAACCAAAGCTGTTGGGTTTGCATTTCCAATATCTTCCGAAGCCAAAATAAGTAAACGGCGCGCTATAAACTTTGGATCTTCTCCACCTTCAATCATACGGGCCAACCAATATACTGATGCATTCGGATCACTTCCTCTTATAGATTTAATAAAGGCAGATATAATATCATAATGCTGCTCACCTTTCTTATCATATTGCGCTACCCTTTGCTGTGCTAATTGCTCAACCAAAGCATTATTGATAACCAATTTATCACCACCATTTTCTATGCACAGCTCTAATAGATTCAACAGCTTTCGACCATCACCTCCAGAGAGCCTAAAAAGCACCTCTGTTTCATCCACTTGGATATCTTTTTTTGCAACAGATTCTTCTTTAAGTGCTTTATCAAGTAGGGTTTGAAGCTCAGCTTTACCAAAGGCCTCTAATGTGTAAACCTGACACCTTGATAACAAGGCTGAAATCACCTCAAAAGAAGGATTCTCAGTGGTCGCTCCAATAAGCTTAATACTACCAAGCTCTACTGCTTTTAATAAAGCATCTTGCTGTGACTTATTAAAACGATGAATTTCATCTATAAACAAAATCAACTGACCATATTGCTTGGCGGATTCTATTACCTTACGCACTTCTTTCACACCAGCTTCAACAGCACTAATAGATACAAAAGGCTTATCCAGGCTGGAAGCAATTAGTTGGGCAAGTGTTGTCTTACCAACGCCTGGTGGCCCCCAAAGCACAATAGAAGGAAGGACACCTGATGACATAATGTTTCTAATAGGTCCATTTTCACCAAGCAGATGTGCCTGACCTATAAAGGCATCTATAGTCTTTGGACGCAAGCGCTCTGCTAAAGGTATTTGAGTATTGAATAACATTGGTCTTGAAATTATTAAATTTGCAGATAGTTTTAGCACATCTGCCATGTATAAGTTACTCATTCGTCCATTGTTTTTTTGTTTTGACCCTGAGCGCATTCATAATATAAGTTTCGGACTTATCCGATTTAGCCTCAAAATACCTTTTGCAAAAAGTATTGTAGCATCACTCTTTCAGCAAAAAAGCAAAAAGCTAAAGGTAAAGATTCACGACCTTGAGTTTGAAAACCCTGTAGGCCTAGCTGCTGGTTTTGATAAAGACGCCAAACTGTATGATGAGCTAAGCTGTTTTGGATTTGGTTTCGTTGAAGTGGGCACGGTCACTCCAAAACCACAGGAAGGCAACCCTAAGCCAAGGCTTTTCAGACTTACTAGAGACAATGGCATCATCAATCGAATGGGATTTAACAATGGCGGTGTAGAAGCCATGGTAAAACGTCTCAAACAAAGAAAAACCAAAGTCATCATAGGGGGGAATATTGGCAAGAATAAAGTAACACCTAATGAAGAGGCCATTAAAGATTATGAGATTTGCTTTCAAGCCCTTTATGACTACGTTGATTACTTTGTCGTGAACGTAAGCTCACCAAATACACCAGGGCTAAGAAGCCTTCAAGAAAAAGGACCTCTTCTTGCCATACTTAATCGATTAATGTATCTCAACAAGACCAAAGCTAAAGAAAAAGCTATCTTCTTAAAGATTGCGCCAGATTTAGAATGGTCACAAATTGATGAGGTCATCGAAGTCGTTCAAGAAAGTGGTATTCACGGTCTTATTGCAACCAATACAACTATTAATAGAACTGGTCTTCAAACAGATTCTAAAATAGTTGAAGGCATAGGCAATGGGGGGCTTAGTGGAGCACCTCTTACAAATAAAGCAACAGAAGTTATTCGATATATTTCAGAAAAGACAAATGGCCAATTACCCATAATTGGTGTGGGAGGCATTATGACTACTGAAGATGCTATAGCTAAACTAAATGCAGGCGCTAGTCTTATACAACTCTATTCAGGGTTTATTTATGAAGGGCCTACTCTAGTTAAAAGTATAAACAGGGCCTTAAGTAAAACTTAATATTGGACCGTATAAGAGGCAGTAATATAAATTAGGATTATATGTCATTATTTGTAAATCAGGCTTTCGTTTCTCCTGAGTTGATTCAATTTTTAATACCGCTTATTCTTGGTGCTATGCACTTGATAATGAGCTCTGCAAAAGATGAGAACGATAAAAAGAAAAGGATTACCATTTTGCCTGAAAGTGATTTAAACAATAGATTCGAATTTCATACCAAAGAAGATGAGTTCTTCTATCTTTTGCTCTTAAGTACCCATTTTATTGAAATCAATAATGAGGGTTTGTCAAATTGGAGTAATAGGTCTAAAGAACTCGCCTATATCGAAAAGTACTTCAAAAAGTATTTTGAGCCACAATTGACTAATAAATTAATGTCTCTTTTGAAGAAACAGCTAAAAAATATTGAAGTCATATATAAAGGCCAAAAAAATAACGGTGTTAATGTATTAGATAAACATATAATTGAACCAACTCTAGAAGCAAAAAGAAATATGGACTATGAAACAAAGCTGCAAGTGCTTAATTTCATTAATGGCTTATGCTTTGCAGATGGGCAACTTGACCTTTCTGAGGAGTTAGGTTTAGAGCGTTGGTCACAAGAAATAGGTATTGCCAAAAAAGATTACGATAAGTTCAGATATGCCCGATGGAAAAAAAGAGACAACTCAAATCCCTTATTTAAAAAGTACAGTGAAATTGATAATAAAGAAATCGCCATTTCAGATTATATCTTCTGGAAAAAAATAACTCGAAACAGCTCATCTATTAATAAATTGAGAAATTCTTTAGAAGAAAAGGAAAAGCACCAAGTATCTAAAGAAAAAGAAAGGAAAGCTAGAATCGCACAAAAACAAAAAGAGACTTTAGAGAAAAATAAACGGGCTAAAATAATGCTTGAAAATACAGGCTTAGCTGATGAACTCACCAAGGAAGAAAAAGATGCATTCTTTAAACTAAGCGAGGATTTACAATTGGAGTATATAAAAAAACTTGAAGAGCAAGTATTTGCATCTACTGATTTTATTAAACTTCCAGCTATACAGCGGCATTTAAGTGAGCTTGATGAAGAACTTAAGGCTTTCACAGATATTATTTCTAAAAAGCTAAACCCAACAGATAAACGATATATTAAATACCAGGATACTGTTGAAAAAGCCTATTTCATGGCAATTGAAAACATTAACAAGCTCTATCAAAAAATTGGTAAAAAGAAATTTGGAATATTACTCTCTGAAATGCCAGATAATTTGGACAGTATTTTAGACATAAAAAAAGAAACTATTGGGACAAAGAAAGAGAATAAACTTTCTGAATTTGAAGAAGCCGTTGAAGATATAAAATCCGTTATTGAAACAAATAGCATTGCTATGGACAATATTGAAGAGTTAACTATGGAAGTAGCCTCTTTAGACAATAAGGATATTGAACATTCAAAAGTCATTGAGGAAGCGATTAAAGAGCTTGATGAATGGACGGATAAAGTTAATCTGTACAAATAAGTGATTATTTAACTATGCCTCTGCCAATAGAACCTTTTTTAACACTCTTTGCCTGTGCTCTTATATGGCTAGTTGATAGCTATTATGAAAGAAATGATAAATATATTAGAGTCTCAAAGGATAGCATATTACCGACTTCTATATCGTCTCAAAAAAACAACCACAACAAAAGAGTAAAAATCAACTTCAATTTCAATTCCAAAGAAGATGAGTTCTTTTATCTATTGCTATTAAGCGCCCATTTTATCGAAATCCATAAGGAAAAAGATCTTTTAATCGATAGAGACTTAGAGCTCAACTTTATTGAAGACTATCTAAAGAAATATTTTGAACCATATTTCATCAACTATCTAATGTCTCTTTTACGCAAACAACTAGAGCACATTAAAGCTTTATACAATTATGGTAGAGAAGCAAATAATAAATTAGATTATAATATTGTACAGCTTACTGTTATTGCACAAAAAGAATTGCGATATGACACAAAACTTCAAATGCTTAATTTTATAAATGGATTATGTTTTGCCGATGACGACTTTTCGCCTTCAGAAAACAGCAATGTAGAATATTGGGCAAAAGTAATTGGCATATCTGCTAAAGACTATAACAAACTTAAATTAAGTCGTTGGAAAAAAAACTTCAATGCTAATCCTTTATTTAAAAAGTATAGTGATATTAATGATAAAGAAATTGCTATTTCAGATTATATTTTCTGGAAAAAGATATGTCCAAATAGCCCATCTTTAGAACAGTTCAGGCATTCTTTGGATAAACAAGATTTAATACTGTTGTATGAAAAAGAGAGAAAGAAAATGGAAGCAAAAACAATGCTTGAAAATACAGGCTTAGCTGGTGAACTCACCAAGAAAGAAAAAGATGCGTTCTTTAAACTAAGCGAGGATTTACAATTGGAGTATATAAAAAAACTTGAAGAGCAAGTATTTGCATCTACTGATTTTATTAAACTTCCAGCTATACAGCGGCATTTAAGTGAGCTTGATGAAGAACTTAAGGCTTTCACAGATATTATTTCTAAAAAGCTAAACCCAACAGATAAACGATATATTAAATACCAGGATACTGTTGAAAAAGCCTATTTCATGGCAATTGAAAACATTAACAAGCTCTATCAAAAAATTGGTAAAAAGAAATTTGGAATATTACTCTCTGAAATGCCAGATAATTTGGACAGTATTTTAGACATAAAAAAAGAAACTATTGGGACAAAGAAAGAGAATAAACTTTCTGAATTTGAAGAAGCCGTTGAAGATATAAAATCCGTTATTGAAACAAATAGCATTGCTATGGACAATATTGAAGAGTTAACTATGGAAGTAGCCTCTTTAGACAATAAGGATATTGAACATTCAAAAGTCATTGAGGAAGCGATTAAAGAGCTTGATGAATGGACGGATAAAGTTAATCTATACCAAAGCCGAAAATAAATTGCTTAATTTCACTTGAGATTTTTTTGAATGCAATACCTGTTAATTTATATAACATTTATATTGACGCTCTTTCTTGCAAGCTGTAAGACAAATCCTTGTAAAGAAGTTTACTGCTATAATGGTGGAGTTTGTTTTGATGGTGTCTGTCGATGCCCTGAAGGCTTTTCAGGAGACTTCTGTGAAATCGCAGACACAAATGCAAGTATAACGCATTGTAATCCTATTATAAATTGTCTACCCGGAACTTACGAGGCTGTTGAGAGCTGTACATTTGCTGGAAACAAGTTTTATTACCTAAACATTTCTCCTTCTACACAACAAACCAATTACATTGTTTTTAGTAATCTAGGTGGAGACTTAGGCCCTCAAATTCAGGGTATTCTTAATGGACTTGACATTTCCATCCCACTCCAAAATAATGGCAATACAACCTATCAAGGTTATGGAAGCATTGATACTACAAGTACTCCTATTAAGCTTAGTCTCACATATCAAATTGCCAATGATGCCTGCAGTACTGAGCTAACGAAATACTAAAAAAAGAAGGCTTCCATAAAATGAAAGCCTCCCTTTTAAACGTAGATAGTTAGTCTAAATACAATAACGCCCTTCATTAATGATATAATCTGCAATGCTACGCCGTGCATCCTTTACGTTAAATGGCTCATGCTTAGTATAACGTTTAACACCCATAAGCATCACTCTCTGCTCATCACCTTCAGCAAATGAATTAAGAGCATCTTTAGCCGCCTTATTAATCTTATCTGCTGCATTATAAATGTACGTTCGCATTATTGCAATTTGAGTTGAACATGCTTCTTCTCCTCTGATCCCTACGAGCTTTTCAACTCTAAGTAAAACAGATTCAGAAACATAAGCTTCAATTACCATATCAGCAACGTTCATTAAGATTTCTTGCTCTGCTTTTAATGATTTTCCTAATTGCTTTGCCGCTGCACCAAGTACCATTAGAACCGCTTTTTTATAATTCTTAACATAGGCCTTTTCTGCTGAGAATAAATCTGTTGAAGACCCATTCATATTAGGAATTGTCATTAGCTCTTTTGCAACATTCATTGCCGCCGTCATGAAGTCAATCTCTCCCTTCATAGCCCGCTTGAGAATAATATCAACGATGACCATTCGGTTAATTTCATTAGTTCCTTCATAGATTCTGTTAATTCTTGCATCTCTGTAAGCTCTTTCCATTGGAGCCTCTGCAGAATAACCCATTCCTCCATAAATTTGAACACCCTCGTCGACAACATAATCTAGAACTTCAGAGCCATGTACCTTCATAATTGCACATTCAGAAGCAAACTGCTCTATGCCTTCAAGGTAGGCTGATTCTTTTTCTTTGCCTTGTTCAATAAGAAGGTTGATTCTATCCTCAATATCCTGACAAACTCGATAGGTTGCAGACTCACTTGCATATGTTTTGATAACTTGCTCCGCTATTTTGCCTTTTATAGCACCATAACGATGTATAGGATTTCCAAACTGCTCTCTTTCTCCTGAATACTGCACACCTCTAGTAATCACTTTTTTACAAGCACCCACAGCAGAAGCGCCTAATTTAACACGCCCAATATTGAGAATGTTCAATGCAATTTTAAAACCCTCTTCTCGCTTACCAAGAAGATTTTCAGCTGGAACCTTAACATTATTAAAAAACACTTGTCGTGTTGATGATCCTTTAATGCCCATTTTTTTCTCTTCAGTATTCAATTCAATACCTTCCATTGAATTATCTACTATAAAGGCACTTAATGTATTGTCATCACCTATTTTAGCAAATACTGTAAAGACATCCGCGAAACCCGCATTTGTAATCCACATTTTTTGCCCGTTCAAAGTATAATATGTAGAGTCTTCTGATAAGACAGCTTGAGTTTTACCCGAATTAGCATCTGAACCTGAGTTTGGTTCAGTTAAGCAGTAACAGGCTTTCCATTCACCACTAGCAATTTTTGGTAAATATTTAGCTTTTTGTGCTTCATTTCCATAATATAAAATAGGTAAGGTTCCAATACCACAATGTGCCGATATTGCTACTGCAAATGAGTTTCCTGCTCCAGTTGCCTCAGCAACTAATTGAGATGAGATAAAACCCATTTCCATTCCTCCAAACTCCATCGGTATCGATAAACCTAATAAACCAAGCTCTGCAGCTTTATCCATCACAGCAGGCATCAGCCCTTCCTCCATGTTGTCTAATCGCTCAGTCACAGGCCATACTTCCTGTTCCAAGAAATCTTCACACATTTCATAAATCATTTTTTGTTCTTCTGTGTATTCTTCTGGTATGAACACATCCTTTGCCTCAGTATCTTTTATTAAAAACTCCGAGCCTTTAATTGTTTGTTTTAATTCTTGTGAAATCATTTCATTCAAATTTTTGTTAATATAATTTTAAAGTAGCTCATAAATACCTGCTGCCCCTTGACCTGTGCCTACACACATCGTAACCATTCCGTACTTCTGACCTCTTCTTTTCATTTCGTTAAGTAATTGAACACTTAGCTTTGCCCCAGTACAACCTAATGGATGCCCCAATGCTATAGCGCCTCCATTTGGGTTAACTTTTGCTGGATCTAAACCAAGTTCTTTCACGACCGCCACAGCTTGAGAAGCAAATGCTTCATTTAACTCAAACTGATCTATATCATCGATCTTTAAGCCAGCTCTTTCACACGCTTTTGGAATAGCTGCTACTGGTCCAATACCCATAACCCTTGGCTCTACCCCACTTACTGCATAAGATGCTAGCCTAGCAATTGGTGTTAAATTATATTTTTTCAAAGCTTCTTCAGAAACCACCATTAAAAAAGCAGCTCCGTCTGAAGTTTGAGAAGAATTACCCGCTGTTACTGTACCACCTTTAGCAAATACAGGTCTTAGCTTAGCAAGCCTTTCTAAAGAGGTATCCGCTCTTGGACCTTCATCTGTATCAAAAACAACTTCCTTCTCCTGCATTTTCTCTTGACTGTCAAGATATTTCTCTTTAATAGTCAATGGTGTTATTTGTCCTTTAAAATAGCCCTCCTTAATAGCATTTAGTGCTTTTTGATGAGAATTGTAAGCAAATTCATCTTGTTCTTCTCTGCTTACATTATAATCTTTAGCTACAGCTTCTGCTGTTAAGCCCATACCCCAATACCAGTCTGGATGTTTTTTAGCAATGTTAACATTAGGAACCATTCTCCATCCACCAAATGGCATTGGACTCATACATTCAGCGCCTCCTGCTATAATTACATCTGCTATACCAGCATGTATTTTCGAGGCTGCAATAGATACTGTTTCTAATCCTGATGAACAATATCTATTTACTGTCATCCCTGGGACCTTAATAGTATCTAAACCTAATAGAGACACTATTCTACCCATATTATAACCTTGCTCCGCTTCAGGAAAGGCATTTCCTACAATCACATCATCAATCAGCTCTTTATCAAAATCAGAAAGCTGATTCATAAGATGCTTAACTACTTCAACGGCTAGATCATCTGGTCTTGTAAATCTAAGCTTTCCTCTAGGTGCTTTCCCTACTGCTGATCTTGAACCTGCTACTATATATGCATTCATCTTAATATCTCTTTTATTAGTTTCTTAATATTTTACCTGTGGTAACTAGGCTTTGAATTCTTTCCAAGGTTTTTTGCTCACCACACAACTCTACAAAGGCCTGACGCTCAAGGTCAAGCAAATAGCTTTCAGAAACGTTGGTTGGCGCTGAAAGTGGACCTCCGCTCATTACATTACCTAATTTCTTAGAAATAAATGCATCATGATCAGAAATCCAATTTGCAGATTTCATAGAATCTCCACCAACATGAACAAGGCCCAATCCTTCATTCCCAAGTACTTTTATATCCTTTCTTTCCACTGGTCTCACATAGCCTTTATCTGCCATTTGCAAACAAACTTGCTTTGCATACTTAAGCTGATGAGCTCTACTAACAATAGTTTCATCTTTACCTTCTAACATATAAGCAAGCTTAAATGCATCTTTTGCTGAGGTAGAAACCTTAGCCTGACCTATAGTCATAAAGCGACTTAAAAATGAATTGGTTCTAACATCTCCATCTTCAAAGGTATCCGAAAGTCTTAGCACAAATTCTTTTGTACCACCTCCTGCAGGTATAACTCCAATTCCAAACTCTACTAATCCCATATACGTTTCTGCATGTGCGATAACCTTGTCTACATGCAAACAAAGTTCACAACCACCTCCAAGCGTTAAATTGTGTGGTGCAGCTACTACTGGAATAGAGGAATAGCGTGCACGCATCATGGTATCCTGAAAACGTTTTACAGCATAATTTAGCTCATCAAAATCTTGCTGTGCTGCCATCATAAATATCATTCCAACATCTGCACCAGCTGAAAAGTTTTGACCTTCATTGTAAATAACTAAACCTTCATAGCTTTCTTCAGCCAGATCAATGGCTTTATTAATACCCTCTATAACATCAGAGTTGATAGTATTCATCTTAGTATGGAATTCAAGATTCAAAATACCATCTCCAAGATCATAAATACTACTTCCCGCATTAGACCAAATAATTTTATCCTTTAAAGTAGTTAACATCAAAAGATTCTCAGTTCCTGGAATGACTTTATATGTTTTAGTGTTTTGGTCATAATATTTTTTCTGACCATCCTCAATTTTATAAAAGGATTCACAACCAGCATCTAACATATCATAAACCCATTTAGCTGGTTTTTTATCAACTGCTTCCATAGCTGCAACAGCCTCCCTAACACCTAATGCATCCCAACTTGCAAATGGGCCAATTTCCCATCCAAATCCAGCACCCATAGCATCATCAATTTTATACAGAGATTCTGTTATTTCTGGAATTCTATTAGATACATATCGAAAAATGCTGTAAAATATTTTTCTATAAAACTCTCCTGCAACATCTTTGCCTTTAATTACAATACGCATTCGTTCTGCTAAATCATCACTTACTTTTGCAAGCTTTACTGTTTCAAATCTCGGCTTGTCTGCTGCTGCATACTCTAATGTTTTCAAGTTTAAAGCTAGAATTTGAGATTTTCCATTTTCATCTTTTACTTTTTGATAGAATCCTTTTTTTGTTTTTGACCCTAACATGCCTTTTTCTACCATTTTTGAGATATAATCTGGCATTACAAAAAGATGAGACTCTTCATCGTCCTTTAAATTATCAACCATTCCCTGTCCAACATGAACCATTGTATCTAGTCCAACAACATCACAAGTTCTGAAGGTTGCAGACTTAGCACGGCCAATTAC
>CAJXBJ010000050.1 GCA_913050195.1 uncultured Saprospirales bacterium | reverse complement strand
ATACCTGGTAAGGAAGAGTTTTATGAGACTTTGCGCTATTATAAGGTCAAGCTTAAAAAGCATGGAGTGCATCTACATCTTGGAAAATTTATTAAAGGAGAAGAACTTATAGCGCATAATTATGATGAATATATTATAGCTACTGGTATCAAACCACGTAAGTTAAGTATTGAAGGTATTGAATTACCACTTGTTTTATCTTATTTGGATGTTCTAAAGCGCGATGTTCAAGTTGGCAATCGAGTAGCTATTATTGGAGCGGGAGGGATTGGTTTCGACGTTGCTGAATTTTTAAGTCATAATGGTTCCTCAACTAGTATGGACAAAATGGCCTTTATGCGAGAATGGGGTGTTGATACTAACATTGAACGAGCAGGGGGTGTTAAGGATATGAATCCAGAATTTAAAGAGTCAAAGCGTGAAATTTATCTTTTACAAAGAAAAAGAGCAAAGCTTGGTAAGGGCTTAGGTAAGACTACAGGTTGGATACATCGTACAAATCTTAAAAAGAAAAATGTGAAGATGATCTCAGGTGTGTCATATAAGCGTATCACTGAACAAGGTCTTGAAGTTATTTTGGATGGAAAGCCAAAGCTGTTAGAAGTGGACAATATAATAATTTGTGCCGGTCAGGAGCCGATGAAGGATTTAGGGCATTTCTTAGAAACAGCTGATAGGCCTTATTATTTTATTGGCGGGGCAGATGTCGCTAAAGAACTAGATGCAAAGCGTGCAATAGATCAGGGTATGAGACTAGCTTGTAAGCTTTAATTTTACTAACTTTGAACGCCTCAAAGGTATCGAATTGAATTCTTTAATTGTTCCTATAGACTTTTCTGAAATTGCTAAAAATGCATTATTGTATGCTATAGAGTTTGCCCGTCAAACAAAAGCAAAGGTAGTTGTACTGCATGTTGCTAAAAAAAATATATTTTCTGGCTTATTAAGCAATTCTAACGAGATTTCATCAGAGCAGGCAGAAGTTAAAATATTAGACTTAAAGCGTGTACTTGAACCGAAAATACAAGGTGTTCAAGTTGATTTTATGATAAAAGAAGGAGGTTTTTCGCAAGTTTTAGAAGACATAGTGGAAGATGAAGAAGCAGAGATGATTATTATGGGGACTAGGGGAGAATCTAAAGTTCGCCGTGTTATTTGGGGTAGTAATACACTAGATGTTATTGATAAAGTTGATTGTCCACTTTTAGTAGTTCCAGAGAATTTTTCATTTAAAAGTATCAATCGCATTATTTATGCGACAGATTTTAAGTTTTTGGAAAAGTTTACACTTAATACCCTAAAGAAAATTGCCTTAGCGTTTGATTCTGAAGTGTTAATTACTAATGTTATAACTGAGAGAGATAAAAGGCGTTATTCAAAAGATGAACAAAAAGAAATACGTCGCGAGAATAAAATGCTTTCAGGAGTAAGGCATGAATTTAAACGAGTTTATAGATCAAGTGTGGTTTCTGGAATTAATTATTACATTGAAAAGAAAAAAGATATTGATTTAATAACCTTGATTCCTAGAAAACATAACTCATTATATGAATATCTGTTTAAATCTAGTACCACAAAAGAAATAGCTCTTCATCCAGAATTACCTGTTCTGGTATTACCCGATCAATAAAAGTTAGGCTAAAACCTCTTTGACTTTTTTAGAAGGATCTGGTAACTGTACTGGCAGTTCGTCAAAATTAAAAGAATCAACTGCTACTACTTTGTCGCGGATACTTTCCATTTCAACAACATTGTTATATTCCTCCTGTGTAATAACATTTGCTTCTAATGCATCATCTAAAACATATTTTGGACGAGCTTTACGAATCTTACCAGATCTTATAGCTTTACCTATTTTCTTGTAAGTACCAATGTTTTTATACGTTAGGTTAAATGCCTTTTCATACAACGATGCTTGTTCAGTTTCATCAGAAGGCATAAATAAGCCATCTGTTAACCTATCTCTAGCATCTCCTGGTGTAATCATTATTTTTGCTACTTGAGCTCCTAATTTATCATTTGGCATAGTTCCAATAGCATTAAATCTAGACCAAATTGCTACAGGACCGCTAAATAATTTACCTAAAACAGGTACGGGTAAATTAGCATAAACATTGTCGAAACCTCTTTGTATTTGCACAAGTGCATATTCACAACACCATTTAACTAATGGCAGGTCATCTTTTGGTCTTCCATCAGCCTCAAACTTTCTTAAGGCACAAGTTGCCATATATTGCCATGATAAAATGTCTGCAAAATAACCTGATAGCTTCTCCTTTTTCTTTAGTTCACCTCCAAGTGTAGCTAAAGATAAATCCGCCATAAATGCAAAGCTAGCTGAAGCCCAGCTAAGTCGTCTGTAATATTTTGCAGTAGGCCCAAAAGTTGGAGGTATGCTTAGCCAACCTCTACTTAAGCTAAGAAGTAAAGATCTAAAGGTGTTACTGATCGTTAGTCCAATATGCCCCCAAAATGCTTTATCAAATCCTTTTACATCTCCATTTTCTAAACTTTCCATTTCATCTAAAGCAAATGGATGACAACGGATGAGTCCCTGCCCAAATATAATTAATGAACGAGTTACTATATTACTTCCTTCTACTGTAATGCCTATTGGTAACGCCATATAACCATGGCCAATAAGATTTTTAGGTCCCAATACTATACCTGCACCACCTACTATATCCATGGCATCATTTACCATTGTACGATTCATTTCTGTTGCTTGATATTTTGCAATTGCTGAAATGACTGGTGGTTTTGAACCTTTATCTAAAGCTCCGCAAGTAAACCTGCTCAAACCTTCTAAGAAGTAGGTTATGCCACCAATTCTTGTTAGTATTTCTTCAATACCTTCAAATTTGCCTATTTCAAGTCCAAATTGTTTTCTAACCATGGCATATGCACCGACCATTCGTACAATCATTTTTGAAGCACCATTTCCCATTGCAGGCAAGAATATACCACGACCACCGGCTAATGTTTCCATAAGCATTCTCCATCCACCACCAGCTTGGTCTGGGCCACCTATTATTTGGTCTACTGAAACCACAACATCTTTACCTTGCGTTGGTGAATTAATAAAAGGTGTTCCTAATGGATTATGTCGTTGCCCTAATGTAACGCCTTCTAAATCTGTGGGAATAAGAGCACACGTAATTCCAGGTTCAGTCCCTTTTCCCAATAAATTATCTGGATCACTAAGCTGAAAGGCCAAGCCCAAAAGGGTAGAGACCCCTGCTAAGGTAATGTAGCGTTTATCCCAATTTAGTTTAAGATAAAGTTTGCCATCATCTCCTTTAAATACCGTGCCACTAGAAGAAATTGAAGAAGCATCTGAACCTGCATTTGGTTCAGTTAAAGCGAAGCATGGAATGTCTTCTCCTTTAGCCAATCTAGGAAGATAAAAGTCTTTTTGTTTTTGAGTACCATAATGATTTATTAATTCACCTGGGCCTAAGGAGTTTGGCACCATGATATCAACACATAAAGGCACTGATCTAGATCCAATTTTACCTAAAATCAGATTCATAGCATTTGCGGAAAATCCCATTCCACCATATGCTTCTGGAATACCAAGGCCAAAAAAGTTTTCTTTTTTAATAAAGTCCCAAACCCTAGCTGGAAGATCTTGTAATTGATATATCTCCCAATCAGTGACCATATCACACAATTCATTTGTTGGTCCATCTAGAAAAGCTTTTTCTTTTTCTGTTATTTCTGGATAATGTTCATTAAGTATTCTTTTCCAATTTGGCTTTCCTGAGAAATATTCAGCGTCAATCCATTTATTTCCAGCTTTTAGTGCTATACGTTCTGTTTCTGAAATCTCTGGTAAAAAGCCAATAGCCTTTAAAACACCCATTACAGGTTTACTTACAATGTTCTGTCTTAGGAAAGGAATATTAAATATCGCTGCAATTCCTCCAAAAATATACCATGCAATGTTTGGTGCCTCAATACCCCATAGTATAGAGCCTACAAATGCTGTCCAAAAAATAAGATGTGCACCTGTAAAACCAAGTACGAGTAATAATACAACTTTACCTATTATGAAGTTGATGTTGGTATTGTCGATTAAAAATCCGCTTGTTTCAAGTAAATATTCCATGATCCTTATTTTAGTATCTAATCTAGCGAAATTAGGAAAATTACTTGGTTAGAACCCGTATAGTTAGAACAAAATTTCTAAAAAAGGATTTTTTTACGCAGGAGGGCTAAATATTTAAGAAGTAGGTCTAAAATCTAGAATGGCTTTAAAATGCCAAACCAAAGTTAAATCCTAGGGTGAATTTCGGTCCTGTTCCTAAAGGAAGATTCTCATTTAAGTCATCAAAGTCATCACCAGTATTTGCAACAATATCTGCAGAATTAGATTTAAAGCCAAGGCCAGAAAAAATGTCCAATGCAAAATTGCCACTTGTAATTAGCTGATAACCCACAAGACCATTAATGTTCATTAAATGTACCTGAAGATAGTCGGATGGCGCACTCTTTCTGCTAAATCTTGCAGTATTATAACTAAAGTGGGGGCTTATGTAAAATCCATCAGGAGCTGTTTTGCCTTTACCTATGTAAAGTTTATACTGAAGTTGAATTCTGTACCCATCAACCTTTAAATTTTGGATAATGTCTGATGCGTTTAAAAGAAAAGGTATGGAGTTATATGAAGCGCCTATAGCTAAAGCGTGAGGTGTCTCAGGCATAGCCTGTTCATAAACAATTCTATATTCACTGGTCCCGAATATTTGGCCCATTAACACAGGCAAAATATTAGTTTTAAGAACCATTTTTGGTGTTTGAGCTTGTATGTTTATAATAAAGGTTAAACACAATAGGCCTAATAATAACTTTCTCATATTTTCATTTTAAATTAGGAGACAAATATAATTGATAATTGGAATAAGTTATTAGGATGACAAGGAAATTACTTTTGATTGCCGCGTTAAGTGGTTTTTCAGCTGTTGGTATTGGTGCTTTCGGTGCACATGCTTGGAAAATGCTTTTAATTGAAAATGAGGGATTGGATATTTTCAAAACTGCAAGTCAGTACCACTTTTATCACTCCCTTGCAATTTTAATAATTGTTTTTTTAAGTGATAAAATGCCTTCTAAGTATTTGCAATATGCATTATATGCATTTGGACTTGGAATTCTATTGTTTTCAGGAAGCCTATATCTTATGGCTTTACTTAAATGGTCATTCTTAGGACCAATTACGCCAATTGGAGGGTTATTATTATTAGCTGGATGGTTTTTAATTGCAATAACAGCATTAAAAACTAAGTTCTCTGAAATTTAGTCATTATAGCCTAGTATTCTGATCATTTCAGATGCGTTTTGCTCATCTCTATAAAGGTAATCACACAATTTCCCTTCATTATCTCTATCAATTACAACATGTTTTGGGGAAGGAATTAGACAGTGCTTGATACCACCATAACCACTTATAGCATCTTGGTAAGCACCAGTGTGAAAAAATCCTAAATACAATGGGGTAGTATCTTCTTTATCAATGTTAGGCAATATTATTTCTTGGTTCATGTCCTCAGAATTATAATAATCGGCATGATCACAGCTCATTCCACCAATATTAGTCCTGCTGTATTCATTGTCCCATTTATTAATTGGTAGTAAAATAAACTTTTCATGTATTGACCATGCATCTGGTATAGTATTAATTAGGCTGTTATTGATGATATACCATTTTTCAGCATCATTTTGTTGCTTCTCTTGGAGTACTTCAAATATAGTTGCACTGCACTCCCCAACTGTATATTTACCAAACTCCGTGTAAATGTCTGGTTCAGGTATTTTATCAATATAACAAGCGTTTTGAATGCGACTAACAATTTCATCTGCGATTTGTACATAATCAAATTTAAATCTCAAATTATTCTGAATTGGAAATCCTCCACCTAAATTGAATGCATTGAGTTCTTTACAATGTTTTTTAAGTTGACAGTAAATATTTAGCGCCCTTTTAAATTCGCCCCAAAAATATATACTGTCCTTAATTCCAGAATCAACAAAGAAATGAATCATCTTTAATTCTACACTTGATTGATGTTTGATTTGATTTTGATAAAAATCTAATATTTCATTTTCTCTAATTCCAAGTCTTGAAGTATGATAGGAGAATTGAGCCTCTTCATTGATAGCCATTCTAATACCAATTTTTATTTTGTCGCCATTTGCTAGCTTAAGTAAACGTTTTAGTTCGTCCGTGCTATCAAGTACGATAATGCTATTCTTAAATCCAGATCGATATAACTGTAGGATTTTTTGTAAGTAGGCATCAGTTTTTAAGCCATTGTTGATGATATGGGTATCTTTATTGATGCGTCCATTTTTATGAAAATTCCAGATTAGATCTATATCAAAAGCAGATGAGGTTTCTAAATGAACATCATGTTTTAATGTCTCCCTTACAACATGAGAGAAATGATTGCTTTTAGTACAATAACAGTATTGATATTGACCTTTATAGTCGTACTTAGAGATTGCATTATTAAATATTAATCGTGCCTTAGATATTTGATCTCCTATTTTAGGGAGATAAAATAATCTAAATGGTGTTCCATATTTTTTGATTAAGTCTTTTATGGAAATGTCATTAAAACATAGATCATTTCCATCTAAAGAAAATCCATTTTGAGGAAAATCAAAACTTTGCTCAATCAGACTTCTATATGAGGTCTCCATTTTTGATTTAAACACTTGCTTTAGCCATATTGGCTAGTGCTGAATTTAAAGTTGTACTTGGGCACATAGCAGCTGATGCTAATTCGGCATCTGGTTTATAATAACCATTAATATCCTGAGCGCCTCCCTGAACAGAAATAAGTTCATTGACAATCTTTTCTTCGTTTTCCTTTAATTCATTCGCAATTGGTGTGAATACTTCTTTAAGATTATTATCCTTATTCTGATTAGCAAGCTCATTTGCCCAATAGAGTGCAAGATAAAAGTGGGACCCTCTATTATCTATACCTCCAAGCCTTCTTGTAGGGGATTTGTCATTTTCAAGAAATTTTTCTGTTGCTTCTTCTAAGCAATCTGCCAGCACTTTAGCTTCAGCATTATTTGTTGCTTCTGATAGGTGCTCTAAAGAAACAATTAATGCTAAGAATTCTCCTAATGAATCCCATCGAAGATAATTTTGACTATTGAATTGCTGAACATGTTTTGGTGCTGAACCACCCGCCCCTGTTTCGAATAAGCCTCCACCTTTCATTAATGGAACTATAGAAAGCATTTTGGCACTTGTGCCAAGTTCTAAAATAGGGAATAGGTCAGTAAGATAATCTCTTAAAACATTACCAGTGGCTGAAATTGTATCTAGACCATTATGAATTCTTTCTAATGAAAATTGAGTGGCCTCTACTGGAGAAAGTATATGATATTCAATATTAGAGGTATCGTGATTTTTCAAATAGATATTTACTTTTTTTATTAGCTCAGCATCATGTGCTCGATTCTTATCTAACCAAAATACAACAGGAGTGTTACTCGCATTTGCTCTTTTTACAGCTAATTTAACCCAATCCTGAACAGCTTCATCTTTTACTTGACACATACGGAATATATCACCTTCCTCTACACTTTGCGCAAGCAGAATTTCTCCATCATTAGTTCTAACCTCAATAATGCCATTAGTCTCTAATTGGAAGGTCTTGTCATGTGATCCATATTCTTCAGCTTTCTTTGCCATCAAACCTACATTGGATACACTACCCATTTTACTGGGGTCAAAGGCCCCATTGGCTTTACAAAAATCAATAGTAGCTTGATAGATGCCAGAATATGAACGATCCGGTATTACAGCTTTAGTATCTTGAGTATTACCTTCAATATTCCACATTTGACCAGAAGTTCTAATCATCGCGGGCATAGATGCATCAATTATTACATCTGAAGGTACATGTAAGTTTGTTATACCTTTATCTGAATTGACATATGCTAAATCAGGACGATTATTATACAAGCTTTGAATATCATTTTCAATGGCAATTCTTTCCTCATCTGGAAGGTTTTTTATCTTCGCATAAAGATCACCAATTCCATTGTTTGGATCTACACCTAAGTTATCAAGAAGATGGGCGTATTTTTCAAAGATCTCTTTGTAAAAAACTTTAACAACAGCACCAAAAATGATGGGGTCTGAAACTTTCATCATTGTTGCTTTCATGTGAAGTGAAAATAAAACACCTTGTTTTTTAGCATCTTGAATTTGTTCTTCGATAAAGTCTAATAATATTTTCATTGACATTGTAGAAGCATCGATAACTTCATCTTTTAAAAGAGCTATACCTTTCTTTAAAACTTTTTCCTCACCATTAGATTCTTTCAAAATAATATCTGCACTACAATTCGTGTTGATTGTGGTAGATTTTTCACTGCCATAAAAATCACCTGAATGCATACTACTTACATGTGATTTAGAATTAGAGTCCCATGCACCCATACTATGCGGATGTTTTTTTGCATAATTTTTTACTGCTTTGGGAGCTCTTCTATCTGAATTTCCTTCTCTAAGCACTGGGTTTACCGCACTTCCTTTAATTTTATCGTATTTAGCTTTGATTGTTTTTTCTTCATCTGTGCTTGGGTCCTGAGGGTAATTTGGTAGAGCATAACCTTTGGATTGCAATTCTTTAATTGCTCCTTCTAGTTGAGGTATGGACGCAGAGATATTTGGCAGCTTAATGATATTTGCCATTGGATCTTGAGTCAATTCTCCAAGCTCTGCTAAATGATCTCCAATACATTGCTCTTCTGTTAAATACTCAGGAAAGTTAGCAAGAATTCTTCCTGCAAGGGAAATGTCTCTTGTTTCAACTTCTACACCAGCAGCTGACGTAAATGCTTTAATAATTGGTAGAAAGGAATAAGTTGCCAAGGCTGGCGCCTCATCTGTAAGCGTATAAATGATTTTAGATTGACTCATAATTATTTTTTAATAATTAGGTGATTGATAAGCTAGGTTTATAATGCTGCGAAAATAGGAATTTATATGGACAAAACCCGAGAAAAAAAGCCTTCAGAAAGTTGTAATCCTAAAACATAACCTTAAAAGATGTATCTATCATTGGCCATTCATTTTCCCATAGCAAATGCCATATAGCTAAAGAGGGCTTAGCATCATTATAATTATCATAGTAATGATGTGAGAAATAAAAACGACCATCATTATGCTCGTATATACCGGAATGACCGGGACCAATAAATTGAGGGCTACCAACAATATTTCCATATCTATCCATAAAGGGAGTCCCACCGCCATTTACAAGAGGGATACTGTCTTTATCAATATAAGGTCCAGTTGGGTATATTGAACGACCGACTCTAATTTGATAACTGCTATTTATACCTTCACAGCACTTCCCCCAATTCACAAATAGATAATAGTAGGGGTTTGTTGGGTGATTGTATATATATGCAGCTTCAATTTCGTTATTACTGCTTGAAGCATCCCTATTTGCTATATGTGTGAATCGACTGTCTAAACTATCTGGATGATCATCGTTGACCTTATCTTCAGGGCTTATTTGTAAATAACCTGATGTGTCATTAAGTTCGACCATATATATGCCAAGAGAATGCGATCCGTATACTAGCCATGTTCGATTACTATCATCTCTAAAAACAGCAGGGTCAATTGCAAAAGCCTGACTCGTATTTTCCGACTTAATTACATAATCATTTTCTGAGCTATAAGTCAAGTTTGGTGGATTACCATTTATATTAACAAATGCGATTTTTGAAATATGTTCGTCCTCATTTTCAACGGCGGAATGGTAAAGGCGCAAAGACCCATCAAAGCTCTTGTAAATTGATGGGGCCCAATGTTGTCCTTCACTTTGATCCCAAATAGGAGAATTGCTATTATAAATGTTATCATCTAAAAATTCCCATGCCTGGGAATCAATATTAAAGCCTTGTACTTCAATTGCGCTAGCAAAAAGCATAAGATAATTATCCATTTTTATTAATTGAGCTGGATCGTGTACATCGCTAAGGATGTGGGCATTAGGCGGGCAATGTGACCCCAGTTTTCTTTTTTTACAGCTAAAAGATAATAATAAAGTCAAGGCCAATATGTGGCATAAATAATTAGATGAAAGCATACATTTACAGCTTATAAACTTTTAAATGATGTACTTGTAAATTATTAAGCTTCAGTGTAATTAGATAATAACCACTAGACATTGCTTTGTCTAATTTCCAGATGACTTCATATTTATTTGATACTTTGTGTGCTTCAACAAGATTTGCTAGTTTTTTTCCTGACAAGTCATAAACTGAAATTTCTGCTAAGCCCTCTTTAAATACACCATAATTTATTCTGATTTCATCATTAAAAGGATTTGGGCTAGCATTATAAATCATTCCATTTTCCAAATGAAGATCATTGGTATTGATAAGCGTGCCATTGCCATCTACAACTATATCCCAAGTTCCTTCTAAAGTCCCTTGGTTATTTGTGGTTAAATTAATAATTCTATGAGTTGCGTCGAAAGTCCCACTATTGATTGAGGCAGCTGCATCTGATGCAATATATTGATCTCCTGAAAAATATATTTGAGTGGTTATCGTAGGAAATCCTGGAGGGGTTATTTTTACATGTATATGTGAGGGGCGATAAGTTGATCCATTTAAATATAGTCCAGGCTTTATGGTTTCAAATGAATAAAATCCTTGACTGTTACTCAAAACTTGCCCTCTCAGGTTATAGCCTGAATTATCATAAGCGCCATTGTTATCTGCATGCCACACATCTACTATAGTGTTAGGCACAATTTGGCTACAATCTAAATTAAATATATGTCCACTTATAACCAGTCGTGTTCCTGGCTCAGTTGGACTAGCTAATTGTCCATTTTGCATACTAGGCGGGTTTGCGGTATAAAATGGTCCTTCTCCAAAATAGTCCAATGTTGTTTGGTTACATGTTGTATTTGCTTTTGCCTCTAAATTATTTAGGAGCATGATACCTAAAGATCCTATCCCAAGATTTTTTAGAAACCGCCTTCGACTTTTTTCTTTTTTCATATTATCTAATTAACTGAATTTGCCCTTTTTGTATTACATCATCATTACTTGGACCTTTAGCTTTAATTATATACGTGTAAATCTCCATTTCCAATTCCTCATTATTATAAGTGCCATCCCATGCCTGTAATATATCTTTCGTTTGAAATACAAGCTGCCCCCACCTATTAAAGATAAGGAATTCAAAATAATCTACTCCCTGCGCATAGACAAAAACTTCATCATTAACTCCATCTCCATCAGGTGTAAATGCCTTAGGTACTGCAATTTTTATTTCGTTTCCATCAGTAACAGTAATTAGGATTTCGTCCCTTGAAAAACAATTATTTTTCTCTACAACAACATAATAGGTAGCTGTTTTTCCTGGTTTAGCTATTATGGTTGAATCATTTAATTGTTCTAAAGATTCAATAGAGCTCCATGTATAGGAGTTCCCACCACTAACTTGAAGTGTTGTGCTCTCACCACTAATTAATGAAATGTCCGGACCTAAATCAATTTGAGCAGTATCTATAAGGGTCACAAAAATGCTGGATGTATCCATGCAATTATTATTGTCAGTGATTGTTATAAAATAACGATTACTCTGGATAGGTGCTAAATTAATCTCGGAGATGGAAGAATCAACTATTGTTTCTGAAGAGTTCCATTGATACATATATCCTTCAGTAACGGATAGTGTTAAAGATTGACCCTCACATATTATACTATCTCCGTAAAGCTCATATTGGGGTATATTATATACCTCAAATGTCTCTATCAAAGAATCTAAACAACCATTACTGTCAGTTGCATATAATACGAATGATTTTAATCCATAAGATCCAGGAATATAGGTGATTTCTGTATCACTTTTTTGCAGTCCATCTATTTTCCATAACCATGATGTGATATTATTATTACTATCGATAGCAACTATATCAATACTGTCATTCAAGCAAATATTTGTTGAATTAGTAGAGAATAGTATTTGCGGGTGATTGTTTATTGAAAAGCTTGCTTCCTTGGTACAATTAAGGCTATCACTAACGCTAACTTCATATGTGCCAGCCGTTAAATTATTGTTTATGGATTGAGATGCACCATTATTCCATAAAAATGAAAAAGGAGGTGTGCCTCCTGATACCTGCAGAGATATAAATGCATTTGAATCACCAAAACAAATTATATTTGATATTGAATCAATAATAACGATGGAATCTGATCCTTCTAAGCTTATGGTATCAAACAATGAACAACCATTAGAGTCAGTTAGATTCATAATATAGGTTCCTGCACTAAGGTTGGTTAGAGAACTATCAGACAATCCATTATTCCAAGAAATACTAAAAGGCGCAGTGCCACCATTTGTATTAATTGAAATGCTACCTGTGCTATCCCCATTACATTTAGGATTTAATATTTGTTTGTGTATTGAAATAGAATCAGGCATTTCAATATTAAAGCTGCTGTCCTTACTACAATTATTAATATCAGTTATTGTAACGTTATAAGTCCCTTTAGAAAGGTTTACAATATTTTCAGTATTCAAGGAATTACTCCAATTTATATTTACTAAGCTTGGGTTGTTTAAGTTCAATATGATTTCACCATCATTATAATTGTAACAACTAATGTTAGAAAACTCGGGAAGCCAATTCAATAAATCAGGGTGATTATTTAAAATGAATATAGCAGAAAACTTGCAATTAAAACTGTCAGATACTAACACATTATACGATCCACTGTCTATGGCTTCTATACTATGGTTTGTGCTATTATTATTCCATAAATAGTCCGAGTAAGTTCCATTTGGAATAGATAGAGTAATAGAGTCCTTAATGCATTTTGATATTAAGGAATCTAAAATCAACTCAGTACTTTTTATTTTAATGTTAAACGTATCTATAAATAAACAATTAGAATTAAATCCTTGTGCATAATAGTTAGAGATTAATAATGTGTCACTAATGACATTAATTAAGCGATCTTGTTGATAAACTCCGTCATTCCAAATAATGGAGTCGGCAGTTAGGCTATTGTTAAGCGTAAGGCTTACATTAGTGCCGTTACATACAGATGTATCTGACAATACCCATTCAGGAGGCACTAAACCTCTTATAAAAATACTATCCTTGAATTGACAGTTTCCAAGTGAAATGCTTATTGAGTATATACCAGTATCTGCTGCAAATTGACTCAAAGTATTATTACTAGTATTCCATAAAAAGCTTGTTCCTGTATCTGCATTGAGATAGATAGTGTCACCTAAGCATAAATCTAAGGTATCTAGATTTGGTATTAGTTCAGCTTTTAATACATTAATATTAAAAGTATCAGAGAGTGTATTACCACAAGTGTCCTCTGCAATAAAATATGCAGTTGAGCTTGTATCACCGATAAAAAATGTACTTGAATTTATTGAATCACTAAACAACTCTGTAGGGAACCACTTAAGGTTAAGATTATCTGGGCCATTTAGTAAAAGACTATCATTAAAACACATTGAAGTATCTAAAAGCTTATCAAAAAATGACACATAGTTATAACAAAAAATATGTAAATTATTT
>CAJXBJ010000049.1 GCA_913050195.1 uncultured Saprospirales bacterium | reverse complement strand
GCTTCCCTTTTTTTTGACCTAATCTTTTTTCTAGGGCATACATTTCATCTCTAAGCCGAGCTGCCTCTACAAACTCTAAAGCCTTGGCTGCTTCTTTCATTTGAGACTTTAATGCTTTAATCTTTAAAGATATAGTCCTAGCGTCATCATAATCCGCCACTTCATCATGTAAAATAGACTCTGACTTAGGGCTATCTGTATCTAGCCTAATATTTAGAACAGAGGTTTGACCCATAATCTCTTCTCTTGACTTTGATATACTTTTAGGCACTATGCCATGCTTTTTATTATATGCCAACTGTTTCGCCCTTCTTCTAGCCGTTTCATCAATAGTTTCCTGCATAGATTTTGTGATTCTATCTGCATACATTATCGCTCTGCCATTTATATGACGAGCCGCCCTGCCTACCACCTGAGTCAACGAAGTAGTTGAACGCAAAAAGCCTTCTTTATCTGCGTCTAAAATAGCGACTAATGAAACCTCTGGCAAATCCAACCCTTCCCTTAACAAATTAATACCAACTAAAACATCAAACTCGCCAAGCCGCAAATCTCTCAATATTTCTACTCGTTCTAATGTATGCACTTCAGAGTGAATATAACGAGTTCTAATATCTAGTCTCAAAAAATAATCCGTTAGCTCCTCTGCCATACGCTTAGTTAGTGTGGTAACCAAAATTCGCTCACCACTCTCTATTCGGGCATTTATTTCACCTATTAAATCATCTATTTGATGCTTGGTTGGGCGAATATCAATTACTGGGTCCAATAAAGCAGTTGGCCTAACTATCTGCTCAACAACCACGCCTTCAGTTTGTTCTAGCTCATAATCCCCAGGTGTTGCACTAACATAAATAGAGCTTTGATACATACTTTCAAACTCTTCAAAATTCAATGGCCTATTGTCCAATGCTGCAGGCAAACGAAATCCATTATCTACTAAAACCATCTTACGCCTTCTATCTCCATTATACATTCCACGAATTTGCGGCACACTTACGTGACTCTCATCGACAACCAACAAAAAGTCGTCTGGAAAATAATCTAATAAACAGAATGGACGTTCTCCTTCTGAACGGTCATCAAAATATCTAGAATAGTTTTCAATACCTGAACAATAACCTACTTCTTCCATCATTTCCAAGTCAAACAACACCCTCTCTTCTAAACGCTTTGCTTCTTGATCTTGACCAGTTGATATTAAATAATGTGTTTGAGATTCTAAATCCTTTAAAATCTCTTTTTTTACACGCTCAAACTCATCCTTGGCTGGCAAATAAATTGTGGCAGGATAAATCGCTAAGTCTTGCAAACTTTCAATAGACCGTCCTGTTTCAGGATCAATTTTTAAAAGCTCTTCAACTTCATCGCCAAAAAACACTATCCTATACGCATAGTTCAAATAAGGCAAACTGACATCTACCGTATCGCCAGTCACTCTAAATGTTCCAGGATTTAAAACATGGTCGACACGCACATAAAAAGCCTCAACTAAAGCCAAGAGCAATTCTTCACGATCTATAAATTCACCCTTGACCAAACGAATAACCCCTTTTTTAAATTCTTCTGGGTTCCCTAATCCATAGATACAAGAAATAGAAGCAACAACAATGACATCGCGCCTACCTGACAGTAGTGATGATGTTGTTTTTAATCTTAGTTTTTCAATCTCATCATTTATAGAGACCTCTTTCTCTATATATGTGCCGCTTGATTCTATGAATGCCTCTGGTTGATAGTAATCATAATATGAGACAAAATATTCCACAGCGTTATCTGGAAAAAATTGTTTAAACTCCCCATAGAGTTGAGAAACCAATGTCTTATTATGACTTAACACCAATACTGGCCGATTAAGAGACTGAATAACATTCGCTACAGTAAATGTTTTACCAGAACCTGTAACCCCAAGTAAAACTTGATGCTTTTCGCCTTTATCAACCCCTTTAACCAATTTTTCTATTGCCTGTGGTTGATCTCCTTTTGGAGTATAATTTGACTGTAACTTGAATGCCATTTAGACCAACAAAATTAAGCTTATTTTTTTTAGCTTTGCTCAAAGCAATGACCATGGATTTAGAAAAAATACTTTCGATAAATGGCTTACCAGGCCTGCATAAATTAAAAAACACCAACAATAAGGGAATTTTTGTTGAAGAAATTGAAAGCGGGAAAGTACGCTTCATGGCAAATGTCGGTAGCCGAGTAGTAAGCCTCGATAATATCAGTATTTATACCTATAGCGATAGCATTCCTTTAAAAGATATTTTTGATGGCATGAAAGACTATGAATCTTCAAGAGAAATTTTAGGACCAAATAGTTCTTCAGACCAACTAAAAAGCTTCTTCAGAGAAATATTAGAGGATTATGACGAAGAACGTGTATATGTTAGCGATATTAAGAAAATCATAAAGTGGTATCAATTCTTAAAAACCCTCAACTAGTCCTTTTGAATATTGAAAAAATAAAAAGCTTTAAATCCAATCGTCGTTTTCTGGCAGCAGACTTCAATATGGATAACTGGGAGTCTTTAGCGCCCTATATTGAACGACTTTTAAATGAAGAAATTCTCTCTAGTAACGATTTCAAAGAATGGCTCCTAAAATGGAGTGAGTTAGAAGGTGTAATTAGTGAAGATGTTGCATGGCGTTACATCAATATGACAATTGACACATCTAACAAGTCTTTTGCTGAAAAATATAGCAACTTCGTAGAAAACATCAGCCCTTTTCTCCAAAAAGAAGGACATAAAATAAATGAAAAAATTGCAAGTTGTCCTTTTATTGATCAAGAAAACCCAGCTGCTTTTGAGGTATATAAGCGGGGAATAATTACCGCTATTGAATTATTTAATGAAGAGAACATTGCCTTAAAAACAAAAGAGCAACTACTTGAAAAGGAATATGGTGAGATTGCAGGAAAAATGAGCATTGAATATGATGGCAAAGAGCTCACAATGCCTATTGCTGCAACTTATTTAAAAAACACTAATCGGCAAATAAGACAAACTGTTTGGGAGACTATGTCTGAACGTCGATTAAACGATGCTAAAAAACTAGATTGCTTATTAAGTGATATGATTAATTTGAGGCATCAAATTGCCATAAACACTGGCTTTAAAAACTACAGAGATTATAAATTCAGGGCGCTGAATCGTTTTGACTACACTCCTAAAGACTGCTTCAACTTTCATAAGTCGTGCAAGGAGCACGTAATACCCTTAGTTCAACCTCTTTTAGAGTACAGAAAGAACAAGTTAGAACTTGATACCTTAAAGCCTTGGGATTTAAGCATTGATATAGAAGGAAAAAAAGCCTTAAAAGTTTATCAAAAAGAAGATGAATTTATTGAAAAAGGCATTGCTTGCTTCAATGAAATTGATCCTTATTTTGGCGAATGTCTAAACACTATGAAAGAGCTTGGATATTTAGATTTATTTTCCAGAAAAAACAAGGCTCCTGGAGGTTATAATTACCCTTTAAATGAAATAGGCATTCCTTTTATTTTTATGAATGCAGCTGGCACTGTAGGTGACTTAACCACGTTAGTGCATGAAGGAGGACATGCTATACATTCATTTATAACTCGATCAATGCCTATGGTAGCATATAGAAGTGCGCCTATGGAAGTATCTGAAGTAGCATCTATGGCAATGGAACTTATTTCAATGGATTACTGGCATCACTTTTTCCCAAATATTATTGACCTAAAAAGAGCAAAGGTTTATCAATTGGAAAGGGTAATTAGTGTTTTACCATGGATCGCTCAGGTTGATGAATTTCAACATTTTCTTTATGAAAATCCGAAGCATAGCCATATTGAAAGAAAAGAATATTGGGATAAACTAAATAAAGAATATAGCAGTGGTCTAATTGATCAAAATGAAAACAAAAAATACAGCCCTTACACATGGCAAAAGCAACTACATATCTTTGAGGTACCTTTCTATTACATTGAATACGGCATAGCTCAACTTGGTGCCATTGGACTTTGGATGCAGTTTAAGAAAGATAAAAACAAGGGTATCTCTAATTATAAAAAGATGCTTTCGCTTGGTAACACTAGAACGATACCAGAGCTTTACAAGGCTGCCGAGTTAGAGTTTGATTTTTCATCAAAAAGCATTCGCAGTTTATGTCAATTTGTAGAATCTGAAATTCAAGAGCTATTGGATTAGTAGATATATTACAATATCTTTATAGGTAAGACTTTATCATAAATAAGTCTTGCTCAATAAAATATTCTATCTATGTCTATTATGAAATCCTGGAATGCCTATGGCATCTTTTTGATTCTATCTGTTTGTTTTTTTCTTGGCTGTAGCAACTCTAAAGACTCCAAAAACATTATAGTTGCTGAAACCAACTTTGGCGAAATACTAACTAGTCAGCATAATTTACAATTCACTTTTAATAAAAGTGTTATAGATCAAAGTAGTGTGTACAAATATGACACTGCTGATTACTTTATATTTGAGCCTAGCATCCCTGGGACTTACAAATGGATTGCTGCCAATGTTTTAGAGTTCTTACCAGCAGCTGTATTTGCACCAAGTTCAGAATATAAAATATCCCTTAATAAAAGTGCTTTTTCTAATTCAGAATCTGGCATTAAGATGTTGGGTAAAGAGAAAATAGAAGACTTTGAAACAAGTTTTTTTACCCCTTTGTTTAACTTAACAAACACAAGTCTTTTTTGGGCGAAGTTAGATGACAACTCTGATAAAATTGAGCTTAAATTAAATCTTTATTTTAACCATAATATAATACCTGAAAAGCTAAAAGAATATCTGTCTATATCTATTGAGGACAAAGAAGTCCAATATTCAATTATAGGAAATAATCTCTCTAACATAATTCGAGTTTCACTTCCAGACATAAGTACTGATTATGAAAAGAAAAAACTTAAAATAATCTTAAGCGAAGGCTTTTTATGCGAGGGAGGTAATATTCCAACTGATAATGATATAGAAAGCATGAGCTACCTACCAAGTGTTGCTCATTTGATTATTAATTCTGCAAGCACAAGCTTTATAAACAATGAGGCCTTAATAAGCTTTGGTGCTAATCAAAGCATTCCTGAGAAAAATATTAAAGACTTTATAAGCATCAACCCTAAAGTTGATTTTGAAATTAAAGCATCTTCTAATGGCTTCAATATTATTGGGGACTTTAAACAAGGTAATTCCTATGATGTAGTTATTCACTCTAGCCTTAAAGGTTTGTTTGGTAAAGGTATGTCTGCTGATTATCATTATACAGCCTTATTTGGAGAGCTTCCTCCAAATTTAAAATTTGCTGAAACAAAGGGACAATATCTATCTCAAAAAGGAGAAAGAAACATTCAACTCGAAGTGACTAATATTGAAGAACTTAAAGTCAAGGTATTCAAAATTTATGAAAACAATGCATTGCATTATTTACGCAATGATGGCCGAAGAAATAATTACTATGACTACTATGAATATGATTACTATGATGACTACGGCCAATCAAACTATTATTTCAACAATGATTATGGCCAATTGGTTTATAGTGAATCTATTAGCACGGAAAAGCTTGCAGGCTCAGGAGATCAAAAACTCTTAAATGTTGAGTTGGACAAAATTAATTTCTACGACAACAAAAAGGGGATATATGTTCTTGAAGTGTCCTCAGATAAAAAGCATTGGCTGAGAGTTAACCGTTTACTCTGCTTGTCAGACATTGGACTACTAACAAAAATTGGGAATAATGACATGTATGTTTTTGCAAGCTCTATAAAAGATGCCGATGCCATTAAAGGCGCAGAAATAACTGTTTTAAGCACTAACAACCAACAAATCGCTAGTGTTATGACCGATAATGATGGTGTTGCGATAATCCCTAACTACAAAAAGAAATTTGGGTCTTTCAAATATATGATGATTAGTGCAAGAAAAGGTGAAGACTATAACATCATGTCTTTAAGTAAAACTAAGATGGAAAAATCACAGTTTGACATTGGGGGCAAACATATTAGACGAGATAATTATGATGCTTTCTTATATGGCGAAAGAAATCTTTACCGGCCAGGAGACACGATTAATTATAATTTAGTGCTAAGGGATATTAATTTAGATAATGTGACAAATGCCCCCATTAAGTTTGAGGTCTGTCAGCCAAATGGAACGGTTTATAAAACATTTAAAAAAGAAACTAGTGAGGAGGGGGCCGCATCTTTTAGCACACAAATACCTGCAAACCAAATCACAGGCTATTGGAAAGTAAAAGCATACACAGGAGAAGACATATACCTAACTAGCAAAAATTTCAGCTTAGAGGAATTCATGCCCGATAGAATCAAAGTAGAAACAGAACTTTCGAGCCCATTCTTTTTTAGCGATGACTCTATTGTTATTTCAGGCAAAGCAAGTAATCTATATGGCACTCCAGCAGCTGAAAGAAATTATGAAGTTTCCTTTACTCTTAACAAAGCTTACTTCTATGCGAATAATTATCGAGATTATAATTTCAGAATAAACAATGAGCATAGAAATGGTTCCCGTTTAATTCGTAGTTCCCTTAGCGACAAAACAAGCCTAAAAGGTCATTTAAGGGCTGCCTTCAGTGCAGAAAAATATAAAGATATTGGCCTTTTAAGAGGAGAGCTTTACACTACGGTTTTTGATGAAACAGGAAGACCTGTTAATAGAGCAAGCAACTTCAATGTCTATACTCAGGATGTCTTTTATGGCATTAAGAATATACCCTATTATTGGTATGCCAACACTGGTAAAACTCTTGATTTTATTGCAGTAAATAAAGATGGAGCTCCTGTAAACGCCAAAGCAAAAGTGGAAATTCTTCAACGCTATTATGAGTCTGTAATTGTAAACAGATATGGCAGATATCGTTACCAATCTCAGGCTAGGTATAGAACGATATATGAAGAAACCCTTGATTTTAATAAAAATGGCGCAAAACTACCATTTACAGCTGTTAGCTCTGGACGTTATGAGGTGAGGATTTATCCTGAAGGGAAAGAAAACTATGTTTCACAATCATTTTATGCTTATGGATGGGGGAGCTCTAATAGCAACTCTTTTGCCATCAACAATGAAGGAGAGGTTGAAATTACTTTGGATAAAGACAACTACAATACTGGTGAAACGGCTAAAATACTGTTCACTACACCATTTGAAGGCTCTTTAATTGCTACCGTTGAAAGAGAAGATGTAGAACAGCACTTTAGACTAGAAACTAGGGATCGAGCTGCAAGCTTAGAGGTCAAATTGACAGAAGATCACCTGCCAAATACTTATATAAGTGCTGTGGCCATTCGAAAAATGGACGGTATTATGATGCCCCTTACTGTTGCCCGAGGAATCAAACCGATATTTTCAAATAAACCTGAAAACAAAATAAACCTAGAAATAACTGCAGTAGAGAAATCAAGATCAAAAACCAAACAAAAAATTAAAATACGTTCAAGCGAACCAAAAGCTGAAGTTACATTGGCCGTTGTAGACGAAGGTATTTTACAAATTAAAAACTATCAAACACCTAATCCTCATGGCCATTTTTATGCTAAAAGGGCGCATGAAATAAATGCGTATGACTTATATGGATTATTGTACCCCGAAGTAAAAAAATCAAGTATGGCTGGTGGTGAAGACAATAGTATGAGTAAGCGAACAAACCCACTTACAAATAAACGCGTTAGACTTGTTTCATTCTGGAGTGATAGACTTCAAACTAACTCATCGGGTGAAGCAGAGTTTGAAATTGATATTCCAGAATTTTCTGGATCTCTTAGAATAATGGGAGTTGCCTATAAAGAAAAAGCATTTGGTTCTGCACACAAAAACATGATTGTTGCAGACCCTATTGTTTTATCAACGGCATTACCCAGATTTGCAACCCCAAGAGATACTTTTTTAGTCCCAGTAAACTTAGCAAACACATTAGATAAAAAGACAACAGCCAAGGTATCAATTGAGGTTGATGGTGTTTTGAGCGTTATAGGTGATAAAAAAAGCAAAATTGATCTAGATCCAAAAAGAGATGGCTATGCTTACTTCAAGATAGCTGCTGACCCAAACATTGGAGCTTCTAAGGTCAAAGTTAAAGTTGAAGCGCATGGAGAAGTATTTACCAGTAGTACGGATATCACTGTACGTCCTCCTGCATCCTTAACTAAAAACACAGGCAGTGCCGCTATTAGTGGCGGTGAAAAAGTAGATATTGACTTAAGGACCGAACTTTTGAACCCTAGCTCAAAGCTTATAGTAAGCTCTTCCCCTATGGTGCAGTTTTCTAAAGATCTTGATTATTTAGTTGGCTATCCACATGGCTGCTTAGAGCAAACTACATCTAAAGCCTTTCCACAAATGTATTTTTCAGAGCTTACCAAGGCCATTAAATTAAATAGGACAGCTAACAAAGCATATAATACTCACTATTATGTTCAAGAAGGTGTTAGGAAAATTGAATCTATGCAAAGCAGTAATGGTGGATATAATTACTGGCCTGGTGGATACTATCACTGGTGGGGCAGTACTTACTCTACTCATTTCTTAGTTGAAGCCCAAAAGGCGGGTTATGAGGTTAACAAAACTGCTTTAAAAAGATCACTTGATCATCTCAGCTATAAGGTTAAACAAAAAATGAACACTTATAACTATCGCTATAGAGGATCTGACAACAATTGGTATAATAAGCTAATTTTTCCAAGAGATGCTTTATATTCCCTATATGTTCTTGCAATTGCTGGCAAATATGAGACGCCATCTATGAACTATTTTAAATCAAATCTTGATAAGCTTTCATTAGACTCAAAATATCTTTTAGCGGCTGCATTTGCACTTTCTGGTGACAATAAAAGCTATAAAGAAATTCTACCCAAATCCTTTACAGGAGAAACAAGTGAACGTGATTCGTATAGATCCTTTTACAGTCCATTAAGAGACAGAGCCCTTGCGCTTAATGCCTTGATAGAGGTTGACCCTCAGGACCCTCAAGTCGCTGATTTGGCTAGAGACATTACGAAGGATTTAAAAGCTGGCAACTACTATTATTCTACACAAGAGAGATCTTTCTCTTTTCTAGCACTCGGGAAATTAGCTAAGCAAAATATAGATTATGGGATGAAAGCTAAAATATATTCAGATGGAAAAACCATTGCTGAGTTTGATGGCAAAGATCTTGTGATAGAAAGTGGATTAGAAAATTCAAAAATATCTGTGAAAGCAGAGGGTAAAGGAAGGGTATTCGTTTATCACTATACAGAAGGCATACCTGTTGATATAAAAGTAGAAGATGTAGACAATAAGCTGATGGTTAGACGGGATTATCTTCATGCAAATGGAAACTTGCTAAATTTAAATCAAATAGATCAAAATCAAATAGTTGTTGTAAGGCTGCGTGTTAAAACAATGAATAGAAGTCGATTAGAAAATGTTGCTATTACTGATTTGCTCCCTGCTGGACTTGAGATAGAAAACCCTAGGTTAACTAGCAATATGAATCTTGGATGGACACCTAGAAATGACAGTTATGAAAGTATGGATGTTCGGGATGATAGAATATCTTATTATACAACGCTTAATTCCTCATGGAAAACATTCCACTACATATGTCGTGCTGTAAGTGTAGGTAAGTTTCAGGTAGGCCCAGTATCAGCAGATGCTATGTATGACGGTGAATATCACTCATATAATGGCGCAACTGAAATAAGTATTAAATGACCTTTAACAGAGGCTTATTAGTCAAAATACTTTTCTTTACGTTTAGCACCTTTCTGCTATTTATTACATTGGATTTAATTTTTCCATTTAATGAACCAATTAACTATTCTACGGTAGTTAAGAATAATAATGGAGAAATTATTGACTGCTTTTTAAGCAAAGATGAACAGTGGCGTTTCCTTTTTGAAGAATCCGATTTTAATGAGCATCTAGTAAACGCTATTCTACATAAAGAAGACAAATATTTTTTTTATCACTATGGAATTAATCCTATTGCCATAGCTAGAGCCCTTATAAACAATCTATCGAAGCAGAAAAAAACTTCTGGAGCGAGCACGATAAGCATGCAGGTGTGTAGGATGCTCAAGCCCAAAGAAAGAAGCTATAAAAGCAAACTAATTGAAATGTTCAATGCAGTTCAACTAGAGTGGCATTATTCAAAGAAAGAAATACTACAGCTTTACTTTTCCCTTTTGCCTTATGGCGGCAATGTTCAAGGAGTAAAAACAGCTTCTATTTTATTCCTCAACAAGGAACCTAAAGACTTAAGCCCAGCTCAAATAACCTGTTTATCAATTATCCCAAACAGACCAAACAGCCTTGGTTTTGGCCGAAATGATTCATTATTATTGGATGCTAGAAATAAATGGCTAAAAAGGTATTGTAGTGATGGCCTAATTGATAGCATCACATTAAAAAATGCCCTTAATGAGCCTTTAGAAGAATATACAAAATCTCCTCCTAAGCTAATACCACATTTTGGCAGAAGAATTAAAAACAAGTTTAATAAGGCTGTTATAAACACCTACTTGGACCCAGAGATTCAAGATGATATTCAAAGAATCACTAGCCTGCATGTAAATGATGTGAAAAATCTGAATATTAATAATGCATCCGTCATTATCATTGACAATAAAAACCAAACCGTGGTAGGTTATTTGGGCTCCTCTAATTTTTCGGATAAGGAGAATGCAGGTCAGGTTGATGGGGTAAAAGCTATTAGATCACCAGGTAGCACACTTAAACCTTTTTTATATACCATAGCTTTTGATAAAGGTATAATTACCCCTAAAGCAACCATTAATGATATTCCCATTAATTTGGCTGGATATAGACCAAATAACTTTGATGAAAATTTTAATGGAAGGATTAGTATTTCTGAGAGCCTTTCAAGAAGCTTAAATGTTCCATCTGTTCGATTACTTTCAAAAATTGGTGTGGGCCCTTTTATCACAAAAATGGGCAATTATGGATTTGAACAGATTTATAAGGATAGAGAAAAACTTGGCCATTCAGTAATTCTTGGCGGGTGCGGAGTGCGCTTAGAAGAGCTAGCCCATGCATATAGCAGTATTGCAAACTACGGAATACACAAGCCATTAAACTGGCATAAAGAGCAAAGGCAAACAAATGACTCAATTAGGATATTTTCTAAAGGTGCCTGCTATTTGACTACAGACATTTTAACTCAAATAACGAGACCAGACCTTCCTAATAAACTTGAAAACAATATCAATATCCCAAAAATTGCTTGGAAAACAGGCACCTCTTATGGAAGAAGAGACGCTTGGAGCATTGGGTATAATGCTAAATATACTGTAGGTGTTTGGATAGGTAATTTCACTGGTGAAGGCGCAAGAGATCTCAGTGGCGCTCAAACAGCAACTCCTTTACTTTTTAAAATATTTAATGCTATTCAGTATCAGACTAAAGAAATGTGGTTTGCCGCGCCAAATGATCTAGACTTCAGGTACATTTGCTCAGAAAGCGGAAAAACACCTCAGGAAGATTGTAAAAACCAAGTGCTAGATTTTTACTTTCCTAAGAAAAGCCCAAATGAAAAGTGCGAGCACTATAAAAAGGTTTTCGTTAGTCCAAATGAAAAAACAGCCTATTGTACCCGCTGTGTCCCAGAAAGTGGATATAAAATTAAAAAGTACTTAAATATAGAGAAGGAGCTTATAAGCTTTTATGAGCTATTTAATTTAAGCTACGATGCTGAGCCAATACATAATAGTGAGTGTGAGCGAATATTCAATGATGAAGGACCTGAAATAATTTTTCCAGAGAAAGAAACAGAATACATCCTTTATAAATCCTCAAATCAAAAGATATTTTTAAAAGCAAGCGTCTCTAAAGATGTTAAATACATTTATTGGTTTGTTAACTCCAAGTTTTTAGGTAAGTATGAAAAGGATGCTGTGCCTGAATTTATTCCAAAAGAAGCTGGGCATTATATATTTTCATGCTCGGATGACAAAGGCAGAAATAGCAGTGTAAAAACCAGCGTACGCTTCATTTAAGAATTATAAAACAAACACTCTTGATATATTAAAGCCAAAGCGGTACTGCCCATCAGAATATTTAGAGGAAGTGTAAGGCAGATATTGACTTTCATGCAAGCTTCTAGAATTAGTGAAGTTTAAGTGAAAAACATGACCTCCTGTTTCAATTTCAATCCCAAGCGCTAAAGGACTTGTATATTCCGTATTATCAATGATAACATTCTTTCTAAACACATGCACATAGTCCGCTATTAGCCCAAAACGCTTACTCAATTTTAACCTTCCTCCAATTCCTAAGGCAAAAAGGCTGTTTTTATCCTCAAAGTGAACTAAATTTCGATGTATGTAACTAGGGGTAATTTGCAAGCTAAAGGAATTGCTAAATTTCCTAGCAATGAGCATCTGACTTATATAGCTTAATCGATGAGAAAGTTTAGGAAAAGAACTTATTAATGCTAAATCATCTGTTGATGCCATATACGAAAATGCAGCATGCCCAAGAAAGACTAAGCTAATAGGTATTTTATTATTTGAGCTTTGGCTTAGTAACTTAAACTTTAAAAGAGAGCTTGCTATATTTTTAAGCCCATTACCACCCTTAGTTCTTCCAAAGCCAAGGGTTATGTTTTCCATTAGGCCATATTCAAAGTTAATCCCAATATCGGAGGCATTGTCAACCCCAAACATGGTTTGATACCCACCAGAAACGCCAGCGATATCACCAAATCTATGAGCAACTCTAAAGTCTAAGTGTCTTGGCTTAACCAATTCCGTACTATGGGTATTAATTATTCGACTTGTCTTGAAAGTAGAGCTTATATTTTGACCTTCTTCTCCACCATCACTTAATAAGGCATCTAAATCATCCTGAGCAAAAGATGTTGCCACAAAAAACAGCGCCAATAGGCAGGCGCTAAATCTATATTTTTTGAATAAACTCACAATAAATATCTACTTTGATTTCTTCAGCAATATTTTTAACTAGAAGTTTTGGGATTTTAATCTTATGCTCTTTGGTTATAACCATAAAACTTCCTTTTAAAATTAACTTTTCGCCCTTAACTAAAACGCCTTTAAGCTTACGGGATTTTGTTACCCCATGCACCTGAAAAACACCCTCAGCAACAACACTATCACCTTCATGACTCAGCTTGCCTTTAAATGTTGCATATGGATACTTCTCACTTTCCATATAATTCTCGTTAAAGTGTTCCTCCATTAATCCATTTTCAAATCGAAAAGAAAGGATTGGGATTTTAAAATTAAGCTTGCCCGTAGCTTGATTAAAAGCTGCATAAGTTGATCCCTTGGGCATTATTGATTGGGCTTCAATATTCTCCAAAGGAGCCTCAGAAAAAAATGAGATATTACAAGTATCAGCTAACCAAACTTGCGCAGATAGACTTGTTATCAAAGCCCCTAAGACTAAAATATATTTAATTATTTGCAGCACCATTTTCAATCCAACAATTTATTATTTCTAAATCGTCCGAGCTCAAACTTTTTGGACCAGTAGAGTAGGAAGGTGGCATGTCTTTTAAATCTAAAACTCTCCATTGAATTTGCCCATTGTCAACCTTCGCCTTAATACCCGAGTAATTTGTAAAATCCCCCACTCCTGATGAGTGAGAATGACAACCATAAAAACTGCA
>CAJXBJ010000048.1 GCA_913050195.1 uncultured Saprospirales bacterium | reverse complement strand
GCGGCTCTACTTATCTTTTCTTGATCAACTGTATCTACATAACTTGCTGTAATCCATTGAAATACTTCTATTACCTTTTCGCTTTTCTTTACATCATAAGGCTGACACCAAATTACCTCGAACGAATTAAAGATAAGGGCGAAAAACATGAGACTTTTAAGTGTGTTGTGTTGCATGACGAGCAAAGATAGTTTATTCGGAGAGCATTATTGATAAATTCAAGTGTATAACATATTATTTATTGTGGATATCTATCTAGTAGGCTTTTTGATTTTTATCTAGTGAATCACTATTTTCGCAAGGAATACTAAGAATTGAAATAATAGAATAAATGAGTCAAACGAATTATACAGAGGATTCAATACGATCGTTAGATTGGAAAGAGCATATTAGAATGCGGCCTGGTATGTATATTGGCAAGCTTGGAGATGGCTCGTCTCCAGATGATGGAATTTATGTGTTGGTAAAAGAGGTTATTGATAACTGTATAGATGAACACATAATGGGCTATGGTAAGACTATTGAGATTAAAATCACGGAACACAAAACTACAATTAGGGATTATGGTAGAGGTATTCCACTAGGTAAGGTTGTCGATTGTGTATCAAAGATAAATACAGGTGGGAAATATGACTCTAAGGTGTTTCAGAAGTCCGTAGGGCTTAATGGAGTTGGCACAAAGGCTGTAAATGCATTATCCGCTCATTTTAAAGTTCAGTCAACAAGAGATGGGCAGGTAAAAGTAGCTGAGTTTGAGAAAGGTGAACTGGTTAATGATGCTCCTGTATCAGAAACAACATCTAGAAATGGAACTGTAATTAGTTTTATTCCTGATGGTGAAGTGTTTAAGAATTTTCATTTTCGTCCCGAGTTTTTAGAGAATTTGATTTGGAACTATGTTTACTTAAATGCTGGTTTGACAATTAAATTCAATGGTGAAAAGTATTTTTCTGAAAATGGCCTTCATGATATGTTGACCGCAAAAGTAAATTTAGAAAAAGTACGATATCCTATCATTCATTTAAAAGGCGTCGATATTGAATTAGCTATAACTCATGGAGAACATTACGGAGAGGAGTACTATTCTTTTGTCAATGGTCAATACACAACACAAGGCGGGACACACCTTACGGCATTTAAAGAAGGTTTAGTTAGAACATTAAGAGATTTTTATAAAAAAGATTTTGATGCAGCAGATGTCCGATCGGCTATTGTTGCAGCAGTAAGTGTTAGGGTTCAGGATCCAGTATTTGAGTCGCAGACAAAGACCAAATTAGGTTCATTGAATATGGGTCCAGGATCTCCCACAATAAGAACATTTGTTAATGATTTCATGAAAAAGTCATTAGATGACTTTTTGCATAAAAATCAAGCAGCAGCAGATGCACTATTAAAACGCATTCTTCAGTCTGAAAAAGAGCGTAAGGATATGGCAGGAATAAAAAAGCTTGCTAATAAGAGGGCGAAAAAAGCAAATCTGCATAATAAAAAATTAAGAGATTGTAAGGTGCATCTCAATGATAAAGATGGAGAGCTTTTATTAAATTCCACCTTGTTTATAACAGAGGGAGATTCAGCTAGTGGTTCAATTACAAAATCAAGAAATGTAAGCACACAAGCTGTGTTTAGTCTTCGTGGAAAGCCATTAAACTCGTTTGGCCTTAAAAAGAAAGTCGTGTATGAAAATGAAGAATTTAATTTATTGCAACACGCCTTAAATATTGAAGATGGAATAGAAGGCTTAAGATATAATAATATAATTATTGCTACTGATGCAGATGTTGATGGCATGCATATTCGTTTGTTGATTTTGACATTTTTCCTGCAATTTTTTCCAGAAGTTGTAAAAAATGGTCATTTGTATATTTTAGAGACACCTTTATTTCGAGTGAGAGATAAAAAACAAACATTCTACTGTTATAGTAATGAGGAAAAGCAAGCTGCGATACAGAAAATAGGTGCTAAATCTGAGATAACAAGATTTAAAGGTTTAGGTGAAATCTCACCAGATGAATTTGGGAATTTTATTGGGGATGAAATGCGTGCAGAACCAGTAATGTTATCCAAGGATAATTCAATACAAGAAATATTGAAGTTTTATATGGGTAAAAACACTCCTGATCGCCAGCGTTTTATTATAGATAATTTGGTGTTGGAGCAAGATTTATTGAGTCAAGATTAATTTAAATGGAAGAAATAAATCCACAAGAAGAAGAATTTAAAGAAGAGAAAGATGAAGCATTAGTCCATCAAATACATGTAGATGGGATGTTTAAGGATTGGTTTTTAGAATACGCATCATATGTGATATTAGAACGCGCAATACCTGGAGTTGAGGATGGCTTAAAGCCCGTTCAGCGTCGAATATTACATGCAATGAAGGAATTGGATGATGGACGGTTTAATAAAGTTGCAAATGTTATTGGAAGCACTATGCAATTTCATCCACATGGAGATGCCGCAATTGGAGATGCAATCACCAACCTTGGCCAGAAAGACTTACTTATAGAATGTCAAGGTAATTGGGGGGATACAAGAACCGGAGACAGCGCAGCTGCACCTAGATATATTGAAGCTCGTTTATCCAAGTTTGCTTTAGAAGTAGCATTTAATTCTAAAACTACAGAATGGCAGATGTCGTATGATGGACGGAAGAAGGAGCCAATTCATCTTCCGATGAAATTCCCTCTTTTATTGGCACAAGGTGTCGAGGGTATAGCTGTGGGCTTAGCGACTAAGATAATGCCACACAACTTTAATGAACTCATTAAAGGTTCAATAGATGTATTGAAAGGTAAGAAGCCAAAAATTTATCCTGACTTTTTGAATGGAGGCTACATGGATGTAAGCAATTACAATAATGGGATGAAAGGAGGGAAAATTCGAGTTAGAGCCAAGATTGAAGTGTTGGATAAAAAAACATTAGCTATTCGAGAAATACCTTATGGTGTAACAACAACAAGTCTTATTGACTCCGTCTTAAAGGCTAATGATAACAATAAAATTAAGATTAAAAACATAACTGATAATACAGCCAAAGATGTTGAGATCTTAATCAATCTTCCAGCAGGCACTTCTCCAAATGTGACATTGGATGCCTTATATGCATTTACAGACTGTGAAGTGTCTATATCGCCAAATGCGTGTATAATCACTGATGAAAAGCCTCAGTTTTTAGGAGTGAGTGAGATTTTAAGAATTTGCACTGAGCGAACCAAAGAACTACTCAAAAAAGAGTTAGAGATTAAGAAGGGAGAGCTTTTAAATAAGTGGCATTATTCTTCACTCGAAAAAATATTTATTGAGAATAGAATTTATCGGGATATTGAGGAGTGTGAAACATGGGAAAGTGTTATTAAAACCATTGACAATGGATTAAATCCGTATAAAAAGCTCTTAAAAAGAGAGGTCACAGAAGACGACATAGTTAGACTCACTGAAATAAAGATTAAACGAATTTCTAAGTATGATGCATTTAAGGCAGATGAAGAGATTAAGAAAATAGAGGAAGGATTAGAAGAAGTTGAACATCACCTTAATAATATTATAGATTTTGCTATTAATTATTTCAGAAATCTTTTAGATAAATATGGTAAAGAAAGAGGCAGGAAAACAGAAATCCAAACCTTTGATATAGTTTCAAGGAAAAATGTGGTTATTGCTAACCAGAAATTATATGTCAATAAAAAAGATGGGTTTATTGGTTATGGACTTAAAAAAGATGAGTTTATAAGCGATTGCTCAGATATTGATGATATTATAGTTTTTAGAAAAGATGGTAAATTTTTAGTTACTAAGGTTAGCGAAAAGGCCTATGTTGGTAAAAATATAATTCATGCCCAGGTATGGAAAAAAGGTGATGATAGAATGGTTTATCATTTAGCTTATACAGACCCTAAGCTTGGGAAATCATTTGTAAAACGCTTTAATGTTATGTCAATAACAAGGGATAAAGAGTATGATATGACAACAGGCAATCCAGGTTGTAGAGTGTTGTATTTTTCTGCCAATAAAAACTCTGAGTCAGAAACAGTGCAAATTTTATTAAGCCCAAATGCTAAAGCTAGAAATAAGTCTTTCGAATACGATTTTGGGGATTTATCGGTTAAAGGAAGAGGATCTCGCGGAAATATGCTTTCAAAATACGGCGTAAAAAAGGTGAGTTTGAAATCTAAAGGATCATCCACCTTGGGCGGGAGAGACTTATGGCTTGATGAGAGCATAGGTCGATTAAACTTGGATGCTAGAGGAACTTATTTGGGTAATTTTAAAATGGATGATTTAATCCTTGCTATATATGAAGATGGCACATATGAGCTAAGTAAGTTTGACTTAAGTAATCGATACAAGTGTAATGAAATCAAACTGATTGAGAAATTCAATACTGAACAGTGTGTTTCAACCGTTTATTATGATGGGAACAATAAATGTGCATATGTTAAACGTTTCTTAATTGAAACAAAAACGACTGGTATTCGAAATCAGTTCATTACAGATGCGTGGGGCTCAAAACTTTATGTGGTATCTACGGAGCCACAACCAATAGTGGAATTTAACTATATCAGAAAAAAAGGAGGCAAAAAGAGCGCGAAAGAAGTAAACCTAGATGAATTTGTTGACGTAAAAGGATGGAAAGCATTGGGTAATAAACTAGGGAATTATCATAGAGTTAGCGGATTTAAGCTTCTTGAAAAACTACCTCAGCCTGAAGCGGAAAACGAGGATATAGAAATAACTAATGAGCAACATAGTAAAAATGAAGATCTTGAGGTTGGGACAGAAATCGAATTCTCTGTTAAAAACAACAAGGAGAATGACAACACTGAAGAGCCACAGTTGGATTTGTTTTAATAGCTTAATTTTAGTCTGTTTTTTACTTCCATCCAATGTTGTGCTTAGTCAAAAGGTTGTAGACGCCTCAATGTCCATAATCTCGGATGTTGAGTGTTTTTTGCGTGTTGATGGTAAGTTAAGAGCAAGGCTTAAGCCAAATGATAGTAGAGATATTATTGTAAAGCGAGGAGTGCATGACTTACTAGCAGTTACATTAGATGGAAAAGATCAATTGGGAATTACAGTTAAGGTTCAAACTGTCGATGTTCCAGTTAAAATAAATTTAAAGGAAAAAATCAATCTTCGTTTAGGTAATCAAAACTATCTAGAAAAAGACAATATGGTTTTTGTTCGTGGAGGGGTTTTTAATATGGGCGATAAAAATGGTGAGCCAGACGAAAGAATGCATCGAGTTAAGGTTAAGGACTTCTATATCGCAAAGCATGAGGTTACTAAAGCGGAGTTTAAGAAGTTTGCCAGTATGACATCATACAGAACAATGGCAGAAAAGGAAGGTTATTCAATGAAGTTTAATGGTGAGTTTGTAGATTCAATGCCAGTAAATTTTAAAAATATTTCTGAAGGAGATAACGTACCTGTTGCGGCTGTTAGCTGGTATGATGCCATTAAATATTGTAACTGGAAGAGTCAAAAAAATAAACTTAATCCAGTATATAAAGTACTTAAAAACAAAGTGGTTGTCTGTGACTTTAATGCGAATGGTTATAGGCTGCCAACTGAGGCAGAATGGGAGTTTGCTGCTAGGGGTGGTAATAGTTCTAAGCTCAGTAAATATAGTGGGAGTCATAGTTTTAATAATGTAGCATGGGTTCAAGAAAATGCTGGTATGCGTGTACATGAAGTTGGCAAGAAGACTTCTAATGAACTAGGCTTATTCGATATGAGTGGTAATGTTTTAGAGTGGTGTTGGGATATTTATAATGATCAATATTATTTAGTTGCGCCATTTAATAATCCTAAAGGTCCTGATTATAATGCCAATTTAAAAGATTATGCTAGAGTTATAAGAGGTGGTGCTGCTTTATATCCTCATAGATATGCAAGAGTGGCCAATAGATCTAAAGCTACTGAAGATTGGCATTCGGATATGATTGGTTTCAGAGTTGTTCGTCAAATTATCCCTAATGCCGCTAGCGATAGAAATTTTATTCAGTAATTCTTTTAATACTTAGATATATAATCTATCTTTGCACTCTGAAAACAAGAGTGACATGTCAAGAGTATGTGATTTAACAGGAAAGAAGGTGATAAGTGGAAACAACGTTTCACACTCACATAAAAAAACCAAAAGGAAGTTTTACCCAAACCTTCAAAAGAAAAGATTCTATGTTCCAGAAACTGATCAATGGATTAGTCTTAAAGTATCTACTTCTGCGCTTAGAACAATCGATAAAAAAGGTATATATGCTTACCTATTAGAGTTGGAAAAAGAAGGGGTAAAAGTACTATAAACTAGAGCGTTATGGCAAAAAAAGGAAATAGAGTACAGGTGATACTTGAATGCACTGAGCAAAGGAAGTCCGATATTCCAGGTGCGTCTAGATATATTACCACAAAAAACAAAAAGAACACTCCAGACCGTATGGAATTGAAGAAATACAATCCATATATGAAAAAAGTAACTGTTCACAAAGAAATTAAGTAATCATGGCAAAAACGGCGATCAAAGCAGCAGGAGCTCAACAAGGTGGGAAAGATATGGTTAAGGTTATTAAATGTGTAAAATCAGACAAAACTGGCGCATATACTTTCAAAGAAGCAATCGTGCATAAAGATAACGCAAAAGAATATTTTCAGAAAGCTGAAAAATAAACAAGAATAGCGTTTAATATATAAGCCTTCTACCTACGTAGTAAGGCTTTTTTTATAAATAGGACAGGATGGGAATATTTGATTTTTTTTCAAAAAAAGAGAATAAGGAAAATTTAGATAAAGGCCTTGAAAAAACAAAAAAAGGCTTTTTTTCGAATATTGCTAAGGCAGTTGTAGGCAAGTCTAAAGTTGATGATGAGGTTTTAGATAACCTTGAAGAAGCTTTAATTAGTTCGGATGTTGGAGTGGACACAACCGTTAAGATTATTCAAAATATAGAAGAGCGAGTAGCTAGAGATAAATATTTTGGCTCAGAAGAATTAAATCAAATTCTAAAAGAGGAAATCGAAGGCTTAATTCTAAATAATGACACAGAGGCCTTAAAAGACTTTTATGTGGCTGAGGATAAAAAACCATATGTTATTATGGTTGTTGGTGTTAATGGTGTAGGTAAGACAACCACGATTGGTAAACTAGCTCAGCGCTTTAAGCAAAGGGGATATTCTGTTTTATTGGGAGCCGCAGATACTTTTAGAGCAGCTGCTATTGAGCAACTAGTTATGTGGGGAGAGCGAGCCGATGTGCCTGTAGTAACTCAAAAAATGGGATCAGATCCAGCGGCTGTATGTTACGACACTCTTGAGTCTGGCAAATCTAGAAATGCAGATGTTATAATTATTGATACAGCTGGCCGTCTTCATAATAAACGTCATTTAATGGATGAGCTTGGAAAGGTTAAACGTGTAATGAAAAAAGTAGTTGATGAAGCACCACATGATGTAATGTTGGTCTTAGATGCTTCAACTGGTCAAAATGCAATAGCTCAAGCTAAAGAATTTACTTCAGTTACAGAAGTAACATCTATTGCGCTCACAAAATTAGATGGCACAGCAAAAGGAGGTGTAGTAATAGGGATTAGTGACCAAATGCAAATACCTATTAAGTATATTGGTGTAGGAGAGAAGGTTGAGGACCTTCAAATATTTGATAAAAAAGAGTTTGTGGATTCACTATTTAAGGGCGTGTAAAATGAAGACCAAAACAACCAAGAAAACCAAAGTAAACGTTATAACGTTGGGTTGTTCTAAGAATCTTGTTGATTCAGAAGTATTAATGAGCCAACTTCATTCAAATAACTTTGATGTCGAGCATGATAGTAATCAGAGCAAACATCAAGTAGTAATCATCAATACGTGTGGATTTATAGACAACGCAAAGGAAGAATCCATAAATACTATTTTACAGTATGCTGATATTAAAGATAAAGGCGGTGTAGATAAACTTTATGTAACAGGTTGTTTATCTCAACGATACAAAGATGACTTAGAAGAGGAAATACCTCAAGTGGATGCTTATTTTGGAACTAGAGAATTGCCTCGTTTGCTAAAAACAATGGGCGCTGATTATAAGCATGAACTATTAGGCGAACGCATGCTAGGAACACCATATCATTATGCATACTTAAAAATATCAGAAGGATGTGACAAAAAATGCGCATTTTGTGCCATACCATTAATGCGAGGAAAACATCAATCTAAGCCTATTGAAGATTTAGTTAAAGAGGCTATAGGTTTAGCAGCAAAAGGTGTTAAAGAACTAATATTAATAGCTCAAGAGCTTACTTATTATGGTAAAGATCTATATAAGAAGCGCAATTTGGCAGAACTATTAAAAGCCTTATCTTCTGTCGATGGTATTGAATGGATTCGTCTACATTATGCATACCCGTCAGGTTTCCCAATGGATGTTTTAGATGAAATAAGAGACAACGATAAAGTATGTAATTATATTGATATACCACTGCAGCACATTAGTGATAATGTGCTAAAGAAAATGCGCAGGGGCACAAATAAGAAATCAACATATAATTTAATTCAGAGCTTTAGAGCTAAAGTTCCGGGTATTGCTATTCGAACAACATTATTGGTTGGATTTCCTGGTGAAACAGAAAAAGACTTTGAAGAATTGTGTGCTTTTTTAAAAGATGTTCGTTTAGATCGAGTAGGTGTTTTTACATATTCGCATGAAGAAAGCACTTTTGCTCATCAATATAAAGATGATGTGCCAGAAAAGATTAAACAGGGCAGAGCTCAAAAAATAATGGAAATCCAACAAGAGATTTCTTTGGAATTAAATAAGGCTCGTATAGGCAATATTGAAAAAGTCTTGATTGATAGATTGGAGGGAGACTATTTTGTAGGTCGTTCTCAATTTGATTCACCGGAAGTTGATAATGAAGTCCTAATACCGAAAGACTCTGCTTATTTACGTGTTGGTGATTTTGCTCAAATCAAAATCAATGAGGCTAATGAGTTTGACCTTATTGGAGAAATAGCCTAAGATGTTTCTCAAAGACGAAATCATAAAACATTATCCTTTATTAGTTCAAGAGCATCAGAAAAGCCAAAATCTTAATAAAGATGCATTTGCAAAACAAATTGAATTAAAGAGGCTTAACTACGATTCTGACTTTAGGGAGAAACTAAAGCAAGTGCTTCTTGAACAATACACATCGATTAATAAGTCTAAAAAGGTTTCTAAGAATATAGAATCTTTAGCAAACAAAGATACCTTTACTGTTTGCACAGGGCATCAGCTATGTTTGTTCGGAGGGCCAGCATATGTTGCTTATAAAATATTACAAACCATCAAATTAGCAAGTGAATTAAGTAAGCAACAAAACTTGCAAGTAGTTCCTGTTTTATGGTTAGCAAATGAAGATCATGATTTTGAGGAAATCAGTTTTCTTAGAATATATAAGCAAGGGATTAAATGGAATGGGGCTTATACAGATCAGTCAGTAGGCAACTTGAAGTCTAATGAGCTTAAGCCTTTAATTCATGCCTTTGAGCAACTATTAGGAGTTTCATCTAAGGCAAAATCATTTATAAATCATTTAAGATTTTGTTTGGAATCTAGCGATGACTTAACAGACTTTTATCGAAGATTTTTTAATTGTCTATTTGGGGAGTATGGATTAATTGTATTGGATGCAAGTGACAAAAAGTTAAAACAACTTTTTGAGCCAATATTCAATAAGGAGCTAAACACATCATTTCTATATAAAGCAGTAAACAAAGAGATTCAAAAATGGGAAGGTTCATATAAGGCCCAAGTTAACCCTAGAGAGTGCCATCTTTTTCACCTTAAGAATGGCAAAAGAAAAAGGATAGACAAAATAGATGGGAACTTTTTTGTAGTTCAAGAAAATAAAGACTTAAAAGCAATTAAAATAGAAGAACTTACTTCAATTAATCTTAGTCCTAATGTTTTAATGAGACCAATTTATCAAGAATATATTCTTCCTAATATAGCTTATGTCGGAGGTACTGCAGAAATATCTTATTGGCTAGAATTAAAACAAGCCTTTATAGAAATTGAGCTGCCTTTCCCCAAGCTAATAGCTCGGAATTCGGTTTTCTTTATAAATAAGAAAACACAAACATTATGCAATTCAAATAATTTAGAAATAGCATCTTTTTTCAATGGAAAAGCAAAAATTCTAACTAAATACGCAAAACAACATTCAGACACCATAATGGCATTCGAAGATTTGCAGCTTGAGCTAAATCAATCTCTTAAAAATCTTCACAAACTGAGTGAGTCCAAAGAAGAAGGTACAAAAAGGAGCCTTAAAGCAGATATTACAAAAATAGAAAATATACTCCATCACATGGAGTCGAAAATTATAAAATCTGCAAAAAAAGAAAACATCCAAGTGTTAAATCAAATAGAAACAGCTTTTGATAAAGTATTTCCGGAAGGTAAATGGCAAGAAAGAATGCAACACTATTTATCTTTTGAATTGCAAATGGAAGATTGCTATCTCAATAAAGTTTACTTAGGGATAAGGCCTTTAGAAAATGGAGCATTGTTAATCAATCAATAAATTTAAACAATCGAGTCCATCTTATAGGAAGAACCCCTTCATTGTCTTTTTTTAGTGAGAAAAATATAAAGCTTGCTTTTCCGACAATATGGTCTTCTGGTACAAACCCCCAAATTCTAGAATCTTCTGAGTTGTGCCTATTATCTCCAAGAACAAAGTAATAGTCTAAATTAAAAGTGTACTCTGATGTGTCTTCTCCATTAATTTGAATAATATTATTAAAGACTTCAACCTTGTTTTCTTCATAATCTTCTATTACGCGCCTATAGAGATTAAAAGATTCAGCACTTAGTTTTACAGTTTGTCCTTTTTTAGGAATAACAATAGGTCCGAAGTTATCCAAATCCCATTCAAAGTTGTAATTACTTGTAAATATAGGTTTTGGAACCATGCCCTTATGAAAGCGAACAGGACTGATCTTTTCAACAAATTTTAAGCCTATAATATTTTCAATTATTTGATCATTAGATGTGATTTGAAACTTAGTCCCCTTGTCATTGAGAAAACTCCACTCTTTAATTTTATATTCTTCAAAGAAAGAAGCATCTAAGCTAGTACCATCAGTATATAGCTTATAGGTATGTTGTAAGGATTCTACCTGTCTCAAAAGTTTACCATTAATGAAGCATAGTTTATTAATTATTTGAAAAGTATCGCCGGGTAATGCTACTGCACGTTTTATAAAATAATCACTTCGATCAGTGGGGGTTATTTTATTTTGATTTGGATTGTTAAAAACTACAACATCATTGTGGTTTACTTTAGTAAAACCAGGCATTCTAAAATAGGGCAGCGTAAACCCATCAAAGTAAGATTTTAATCCAAATATTTCATTATGCGTAAATGGAACAGCGATTGGAGTGATTGGAAGTCTTGCGCCATAATGAAGTTTGCTAACAAAAATATAATCCCCCTTTAGTAGGCTACCCTCCATAGAAAGAGAAGGGATTTTAAATTTTTGAAAGATAAAGGACGTGCAGAATAATAAAATTATTAGAGCAATACCAACAGCCTGACCCCATTCTTTGATTTCCTTTTTAATCATTTGCAAGCTTTAAAACCCGATCCCATCTCCATTTCCAAATTTGGAAGAACCAATCATCCAAATCCTTTGAAAACAAGACTAACCAAGGCGTTCCAACAATATGATCATCTGGCACAAAGCCCCAGTATCGAGAATCTTGCGAATTATGGCGATTGTCGCCCATCATCCAATAATAATTTTTCCTAAAAGTATAAGTTTTACTTTCCTTATTATTGACATATATTTTTCCGCTTTTAACACTAAGGGTGTTTCCTTCATATGCCTCTATACATCGCTTATAGAGAAGTAAATTTTTGCCATTTAATTCTATAATCATCCCTTTTGAAGGAATAATTATAGGTCCATAATTATCTCTATTCCAAGGAAAAAATTCAGGCCAGTTTGGATATATATGAGAAGGTGTAGATTCCTTTGTTTCAATATTCGCCGTAAGCTTTGTTTGTGTATTCAATTTAATATTTTCTGCTTCACTTTCTGTAACAAACACAAGATTGTTGCCGCTTTCTCTAATATTTAACTCTTTTTTCTCAACATTAGTCAATCTCTTATTTAAAAAGTACCCCAGTTGTTTAAATTTAGGACTATAGCTGCTATCATTATTAATAATCACATTGCCGTTGACGATTTCCAGTGTATCTCCAGCTATTCCTACACACCTCTTGACATAATGGTCTCGTTTATCAATTGGACGTACTTTAATCTCAAAGGACTCTTGAACTATCTCTCTTGCTTTTTTTAATGCCTTTTTACGCTTTGTGCCATTTCTTTCTTGAATATAATTGGACCATTTATTAATCTCTTCGAGGTACAGCATGGCGCCAAAATTCAATTGATTAAAGTTGAAATTATATTGCACTGACTTGTAATATTCATTTAAAGGCATATTGTTACCATATTTATTTTCTAAATTTTGATACTTTATAGAAAAAAATTGATTTCGTTCTTTGTAATATTGAATCCCCTTTGGAGTGAAACCGGCCATTATAGTATCACCAGCAGCATGATTAAATACAACAATATCGTTCCGGTTCACGTCTGAAAATTTTGGAAACCTAATTTCAGGTAATTGTATCCAATCAAGGTATGAATTAGTGTTTGGGCCAAAAATCATCATATTGTTATGAAAGAATGGGATGCCGATTGGTGTCATTGGTATACGTGCTCCATACTTAAACTTATTGACTAATAAGAAGTCACCCACCAAAAGAGACTTTTCCATTGAGGAAGTTGGTATTTGAAACATTTCTACTGAAAACGACCTTAATATAAATGCCGCTACCATTGCATATGTAATAGCATCAATCCAACTTTTCCAAGAGCTATGATTGTATGGAGCACGTTTGCTATGAACGCCTAAATAATTGCTTGTGTCTTTGAACCCAAAATAGGGTAGGTAAATAAATGGCGCTACCATAATGTATACATGATATCTAATCCTATGCACTCCAAAGGCCATTAATGTATCCGTAAGCATACTTAGAATTATAATAATATTTATAACAGGAATACAGGCCAGAAAAAACCACCATATTGGTCTGCCAAGTACATATTTATTCCAAATCCAAAGATTGAAAAAAGGAATATAAGCATACCAAGCAACCTGACCACTCCTCTCAAAGACCTTTGATAAACCAATACATATTAATAGTGTTATAATAAAGACAATAAAAAGAGCTAACATCTTATAGGTTTATAATTCTAAAAAATTTTTCATGCTAAGTAATCCCTGTTTGTTAGGTATCCACTCAGCCACCTTAACAGCACCTAATGCAAACCCTTGTCGATTAAAAGCCTCATGCTTAAGTTCTATTTTATCAATATTGCTTTTATATTCAACAATATGCGTTCCAGGAACCTCGCCAATTCGGTGGTCATATATCTGCAATTTGTTTGCTGAATGATTGTCTCCAAGGACCCATCCTGATTTTCTATCCAAATTAGAAATTATGCCTTCAGCAAGACTTATAGCAGTCCCACTAGGGCTATCTAATTTATGGACGTGATGTGTTTCATCGATTTTAACGTCATAATCGTTAAATTGATTCATCCATTTGGCTAACTTTTCATTAATAGCAAATGTGATATTCATACCTATGCTGAAATTACTGGCATAAAACACAGGACTATTATAATGATTACATAAAAGATTTACCTCTTCTATTTTTTCTAACCATCCTGTAGTGCCAATAACGACTGG
>CAJXBJ010000047.1 GCA_913050195.1 uncultured Saprospirales bacterium | reverse complement strand
TTATTATTGGCGAAAAAGCAAAAGCAATCATTTCTGAAGCCCACAAAGAGTACCAACCCAATACACTATACATCCCAAGCTTTGGTGAAGAAGCTGTACCTCTTTTAAAACAAAAATACCAAGAGGGGAAAACCATGATATATGTTTGTGAAAACAAAGTGTGTCAACTACCTACAAACGACTTAAAACAGGCTAAATCATTAATTAGAGATTAGTTATAAACCTTACGCGCATTGAGTGCTTTTTGATAAGCACGTGCATTACGCATATGTTCTTTATGATTTTTTGCAAAGGCATGCCTACCAGAAAAATCAGCATTAGCACAAAAATATAAGTAGTCATGCTTGCTCGGGTTCAATACAGCTTCTATAGCATTTTTAGTAGGCAAGCAAATTGGTCCAGGCGGCAAGCCATAATTCAAATAGGTATTGTATGGCGACTTTATTTTAAGATGCTTATTCAATACACGCTTAATATTCTGTCCTTTTACAATAAACTTTATTGTAGGATCAGCTTGTAAACGCATATTTATTTTCAATCGATTAAGATAAACCGCTGCCACATCAGGACGTTCACTTTTAACCCAACTTTCTTGCTCAACTATAGATGCCAATGTAATTACCTCTAAGGGCGTTAAGCCAACTACTTTCGCTTTATTTCGTCGACTTTCGCTCCAAAACTTTTTATACTCTGCATACATACGGTCAATGACGCCATGAGCTGTAGTATTCCAATTAAAGAGATAGGTATCAGGCGTAAAAAGACCTATTACACTAACCCTTGTGAATCCATAACTTGACAAAAAGCTCTCATCTCTTAGAAGACTTATTAACTCATCATAATCACACTGCAATTCCTCTGAAAAGGTTGCGGCTATGTCCTCTATTTTCAATAAACGTTCAAATTGTATTTTAATGGGATCCTGTTGTCCGCTTCGGAGTTTTATCAAAAGGGCTCGATTGCTCATTCCTCGTTTTAGTTTATAACGACCAGCGTGCACATTATTAGAATAATTCATTACTCCTGCAAGCCATTTAAAGGATTCTGGGTTTTCTAAAAAGCTATAAGCTTTTAAGGTTTCATATACATCCTCAAAAGTAGCTTCATTCTTTATATACAGATATTCATTTTGATCCTTTTCGTAATATACATTTGCGCCATAAATAAACTCCCAGACCGTGTAACCAAGCAAACAGCTTAGAATAACAAATAAACTTAAAATGGTTTTTATGGCAATCTTATTCTTCTTGGGCAAGTGTACTATGATTTTTTTTATAAAGACTATAATACGTTTTATATTCTTCTGAGTTTCTTTCTAAAAGGCCAATTAGCTTTATCCATGCCTTGGGCATATCAGGATTTAAAGAAATAACTTTTTTAAAGAGCATTTTTGCAATACCTTTTTTACCACTATGCAGGTAACACAAGGCTAGATTATAATTAGCCAACACATTATTAGGTTGCTCTGCAAGGACCTCTTTAAAAAGCCTTGTAGCCTTATCAACTTCCATATTTTGAAAATAGGCACTACTTAGCTTTATTTTAAATGCTGGATTTAAAGGTGCTTTATTTAGCGCTTTTTGAAAATAGCTAATTGCCAAACTCCAATTTGCCTGTTGAAAATAGGCCTCTCCTATTCTGTAATTCCCCCACGCTGTTAACGCATTGTAAGATTGTGATAATTTGATAATCTCAGCCCAATTTTGCAGATTAAAAAAATAGTGTAATTTTAATCCATTCCAAGAATCCTTATTAGTTGCATTTTTATCGATTAAGCTAGATACACTATCAAGCATTGAAGAATCTTGCTGAAACTTGTCAAAGTATGCTAAATATGCTCTAGCCAGCTCTAAGGGTGTTGTTTTATCATCTGAAACACATACCAAACCTTTAAAATCACTGTCTTCAAAATGCTTATCTCCTTGAATCTGAATGCGATGATCCGTTATGGCAACATGAGGAATATCCACACTACCCGACTGAGGCATGTGGCAACTAATACAATCACCTTCATCATTTTGAGCCTTCTGATGCTTTAAACCTTTTGAATGACACTGCATACATGTTGAAATAAAGTGTTTTTTAGGTGTTTCCTTTACACTTTTATGTGGATTGTGGCAGGATATACATGATAAACTTTGAGATTCAATATAGCACAAGCTCTTTTTCATTCGTTCTACATGCGACGCCATTATAAAACCTTTGGAATTACCATAATCAGGCATAAATACTTTCATTACTTCAGAAAGATGCTGCCCGGGTTTAAAATCATCAAAATCCTTGCCTACATTTAGCACACTAATCCCCTGAAGATGACATCGCTGGCATAAACTATTCTGTAATTCAGTGCTTAACTTACCTGGATTAACTATGGTATAATCTATATATTTTGATGTATCGATAAAAACCCCTTTTCTTTTTTCTTCTACATGTAATGATCCAGGTCCATGACAACGCTCACAGTCAATACCAAGAGGCACTTTAGAATATTTATTTTCTGATCCCTCCACTAAGCCTGGAAGTCCATTATGGCAACTCATACACTCCAATTTAATTAATCGCTCAAATCGACTATTAAAACCTTTATTAAAACCAGGCGCCATATCCCATTTTTGGGATTGGGTGTAAAAAGTAATGGGTGCCTGCGTCAAATATTCATTTTGGCTAATTAAATGTGAATTCGTGTGCTGACCAGAACCAATAATGTATTTAACATGCTCAATACGCTTATGGATCGTATCTTCTTTAAACAATCTATACTCCATAATATAAAAACTGTCTTGACGCCAAAAAGGCTGATAATGATAATTGCTTATTGAATCATAAACGCTAATGTGGGGGCCAAAGGAGGCTTTTGAGCGACTTTTGCTAGCCATGCCAAAGGAATGACCCATTCCAGTCTTAATATAGCTCTCATAGGTGTCAAAATGACAAGACTTACACGTCTGCATTCCAACGTATCGCACTGAATCTGCATGATTAAGATAAACAGCAGCCTCTGTATAGGTCTGACATTTCCATATCAAGAACAATAACCCAATTAGGCTTAGCATTACCACATAAACTCTAAATAACTTCATTGGCTTTAAGTGGCCAAATTAAAGATTATTCGTTTAAATATTTTATATATTTGATTGTCATCAAGAAAACAATCATGAATGAAGATCGGATCTCCGACAATGAGCAAAATGAACAAATCAGATCGAATATAAGCTCTGGATTTATACAGTTTTTTCAAGGGATTTTAGACTTCTTTCTTCACTCTATGAATATGAGTGAGGGGGCAGATAAGGAAAAAATTGTTTCTGAAATCACACAAACCATTAGCTTCAGAGGGCATGTTGCATGGATTTTGGTTTGCTCTATCCTCATTGCATCCGTTGGCCTTAATCTCAACTCCACTGCAGTAATTATTGGGGCTATGCTTATCTCGCCTTTAATGGGACCTATTTTAGGAATAGGCTTGGGTGTCGCAACTTATGATAGGGCCTTATTATCAGATGCTTTAAAAAACTTTGCGCTAGCTGTTATTATATCTCTGGTGGCTTCCGCTGCATATTTTTGGATATCCCCTTTAAAGGAGTTAACGCCTGAAATGTTATCTAGAACAAACCCATCTATTTTAGATGCAGTGATTGCATTATTTGGTGGTTTAGCTGGAATTATTGCGGTATCTAGAAAGGAAATGAGCAATGCAATTCCCGGGGTTGCAATTGCCACGGCCCTCATGCCCCCTTTATGCACAGCAGGTTATGGCATCAGCGTTATGGATGGAGAGATTTTCTTTGAAGCCTTTTATCTATTCTTTTTGAACTCTGTATTAATTTTTATCCCTACATGGGTGGTCATAAGGTATCTTGGATTAGATGTAAAACATGAATTTGATGCCAAGACAGAAAAGCGATATAAGCTCTACATTATCAGCTTTGTTCTGATTATTCTCATACCAAGTGGTGTTTTATTTTATGGAATGATTAAAAAATCCTTTTTTGAAAGAGATGCTAGAGAATTTTTTGAAGAAAACTTCAAGTATAAAGACTCATGGATTACTGGTGATCCTGATTTAAACTATGCAGATACTATGTCAACAATAACTATAAAGTTTAATGACAATGTAATAAGCAAGCAAGAAGAAAAAGAGCTTAAGAAAAAACTAGAGTCTAAAATTGAAAACTGCAGGCTAGTTTTAAACCAACCAAAAGATAAAACAGATGAAATTGCAGGTAAATTAAGCCAAGAGGTTAAGGTCGGTATTCTAGAAGAGATTTATGAAAAAAACGAAGCCATTTTAAAAAACCGAGAAGACCGCATACGTCTCTTGGAACAAAAGGTCATTGAGGCAGAGAACAACAATACTCTAGCTAGCAGTTTAGACCAACTTATACAAAGCGCTTATATTGAATACATTGAAAGCTATAAAATTGCAGAAATTTATAATCTAGATAGCACTGGAGTTAAACAACAAAACCCAGCAATAATGATTAAATGGAAAAAAAACCTCTCAACAGAGCTCAAGAACACCAAATCTAGTGAGCTTTTAAAAACAGCTAAAGGCGTTTTAAAGGCTAGTAATATTGAACTTATTGAGCTTTAACTAAACGTTTGTAGATTATATTTGATTCATCTTGAATCTGCAATAAATATAGCCCTTTTGAATAATCCCCAAAATTGAAGGCCGACGTCTTTGATTCTATAACATCTTCCATTAAAAGGTTGCCCATTAAATCAAAAAGCCTAATAAAGCCCCTATCAACATAGCCACTTATTACAACCTTATCTAAAAACGGGTTTGGATACACTTCAATAAAATTATTTGATAATAAATGCAGACCAACACTACTTACTCCACTATCTATTTCTACACAATAATCCTCCACCTCTCCATAAGGAATATTTGATTCACAAGCAGATGGGGCAGAATTATATTTCATAGATACACGCATTCTAGTAGACCCGAGTAATGCAGAAGATGGAACACTTAGCGGCACTGTAACCCCCGTCTGCGTCCCATTGGAACTTACAAAAATATTTTCATCTAAATCATCAAAGTCCGTATCCTGATTTAAGTCTATCCAAACAGAAAAGAATTCATCATAAGGCGTTGATGAAAACCCAGGTTCTAAATAAAGATTATAAATAGAATCTTTGAACAAAACAATGCTAGAGTTAGTAAAATCACCAAATCCTCCATCAGATCCTGATTGGTTTGAATAATTAGAAATCTCTACTTTTTCAATCCATTCATCAATTACTTGATCTCCTTTAGATAGACAATAGTCTGGATGAAGACATTGATCACATCCTTCCGTAATAAAGCTTAAGTTAGTTGTAAATGCAGTAGAAATACCATTGCACAAAGATTGGACTTTAACTTCATAATTAGTACAACTATCCAAGTTTTCAATAATCAAACTATTTGAATCAATATTAGTAATATTCATCCAATTCCCTTGATTGTTCTTCTGATACTGAACAGTATATGTCGTCTGAGGAGCATAGGAGGAATCCCACCTCACTAGAACTGAAGTAGCAGTAATCGACGACACATTTAAGCCTGTGGGCACTGCACAGCAGCCCGAACTTTGAAAGTTAAAGGTATCTGCAAATGCACTTGTGTTTCCAGAATCACACAAGGCCCGAATCAAAACTTCATATTCCTTACATAAGCCTAGACTATTAAAGGAATATGTCATGATTTGAGTGGTATCAATTAGCCATGTATTTTGAGAGCCAGGAGTTTGTGCTTTTTCTCTAAATTGAACTTCATAATCAGAGCCCCCAAAACCCGACCAGGAGATCCAAGCCACTGTTCCTTTCGCTGAATCCAACTTCATAAATATAGGTTCTAAACAAGAAAAGGTCCCACATCTATTTTCTATTTCTAATAAGGCTTTATGCAGGTTTAATCGACCTCCACTAAGCGTTTTGCCATTTAAGCTAGAATTAGCATCTGTACTATTTAACATATACTGCTTTATCAAATAAGCACCTAGCTCAGGGTCATTCTCCACTAATTGCGCGAATTCCTGACAAGGCACAGAATACATTAAAGCGACTGCTCCTGCAACATGTGGCGTAGCTCCAGATGTCCCACCAAAGCCGCCATAAGTACCTCCCTTTTCTAATGTATAAGCATCAGCTCCAAAGGCTCCCAAATCAATTGAATTAATACCATAACCAGCACCTCCAACTTTGGTGTCTGTCTTGTCAACGTTAGTTACAGCAATCAAGTAATCACTTGGGCACTGCGTTGGCAAGTCACCATCAATATCCACGTTAACATTAGAATTGATAGTTGCACCTGCACTTAACACCCCATACTTTCCCAAGCTATCATACATTGCACACCACAATGGGGCATCTGCCGCCTTACCATAGTCAATACCCCAAGAAGCATTTGTTGAAACTACATAGGCTCCTTTTTGCCCATTTGTTTGCTCATATAGCTTTCGCATTGCTAAAGGATAAGAATAGGCAGCTATAGCATCTGCTTCATTACCACCACCAACAACAATCATCAATTTAACGTCCCAATTAACACCACTAACACCTACGTTATTATTGCCCTTGGCACCAACAATCCCCGCTACAGGCGTACCATGGTAAGCGCCCCAATTACCTCCAGAGATATCATTAGAATTATTATCTGCATTCCATCCTCGATAATCATCTACATACCCATTACCATCATCATCTATCCCGTTATTAGCAATTTCATGCTTATTATCCCAAATATTATTTCCAAAGTCTGGATTTTGCAGATCAATACCATCATCAATTATACATACAACAATTGTATCGCCCAAGGGCGTAACTCCACCCGTTGTAATATCCCATGCATCATCCGCATCCAAATCTGCGTCTATAGCACCTCCATTTAAACCTGTGTTAACATATTGCCACTGCGAACTTATATTTGGATCGTTGGGCAAAGTAGCTCGATTTTGAATAATGTGATTCCATTGAGCCTCAACTACACCTTCAATTGACTTTAATTTTATTAGTAATTTTTCTGGATCAACTTTAGCTTCTAAAAAACTAGCTTTCCATATATTCAAACTTGGTGAAATCAAAATATCAAAGGCAAACTCACAATTAAAGCTTTTATTGATTTCAAAAGATATATGTGTCTGGTTTTCAATTGATTCAACCATAACCAAACACTCGCCCTTAAGGCGTTCAGGCCCTTGAGAATACACGTTGGAAATCAATAAAAACCAACAGAATAAAAACGTTGACCTACAGCCCATTTTATTACAATTTTAAGTTATTTAAAACACTTGGCGGTATAGCATCCTTATGCAACATAATATCCATTGTTTTATATAAGACAAATGGCTTTGATGCATAAAAATATCCACCGCAATCATTGGAATCATCTCCCCATGAATTCTTAACTATATAGAACTTCATACCATTTTGAGCTGTTGCGTAACCCGTTATTTGCATACCATGGTCATCTGTTGTTGTGTAATTATCAAAAGCCTCCTGCCTCATTTCTTGAGTAATTTCTTTTTCTTTAACAATACTTGCAAAGAGACTATCTCTTTCTTCCTTACTCATATCTACCCAGTCAACTTCAGGAACTACAGCAACACCATTTTTAAAGGAAAACCCTTTCTCACTAACATCACTAGCCCAAGCAATACTAAACCCATTGGTCAAGGCATGATCAATTGTTTTTTCTAAGTCTTTTAATGGTACATTATAGGCCTCATCCCAAGACCAATTATCAGGAACTTCCAAAATAAACTTTTCATAAAATGGATGGTGCGTATAAGATGTTAAAGTAATATAATCATCTGTATTTATCCCAAGTGATTTGGCATATGACAACGGGGTGTATTTTTTGCCGTCAACACTAAATTCCGATGGCACCCCACCAAGATACACATCCAAGACCGCATTTATCGCTTCTTCCCATTTAGAGCTCAACTTTTTATTCTTATTTTTAATTACAGCTTTTACCATTTCATGCATTATTGCATCTAATTCGCCGTGATTCAAGCCTTGCCCTTCTTCCTTTATTTCAGGATAAACATCGTAAGGCACTATTCCATATTTTCGAATCATGTTTGTAACATCATGAAAAGCACCACCAGGCCCAAAGTTTAACTCTCCATGCATCCTCACAAACTTCTTGGCCTTATCAATATATGTGTGACGTACAATAAACATCTCTGAAAGGTCTACAATTGGCTTACCCATCCGCAATAGTTCAGATTCTATAAAACTAAGGGCCGAAAACGACCAACAGGTGCTTGAGCGGTTCTGGTCTTTAACAGGTCCAACTCCAATATCTTTAATGTGTTTAAATTCATAAGGCCCATTTTCTTTATTATATTTTACTTGTGCATTTAGGCTAAAAGAAAATAGAAGACTTAATAGGATAAATAATGAAGGTAATTTATACAACATAGTTTAGTTATCTTTGAGTTTATAAATTGAATGCTATTGAGCGCTAAATTAAACTTATTTATTAATTCAGCCTATCTTTTTTTAGGGCTTACCATCGGAATATGGCCGACTCAATTAATCAGTCAAAACAACAGCCCTTCTTATCAACATGACTTTCTTCATTTGATAGAAAAAGAAAGTTCTAGCATTGAGCATTCTGCTTTAAAACCGTATAGATCTAAAACCTTTTACAGCATATCTGATAGCCTCAATAATCGCTTTAAGACAGACAGCAATAATCTTTTGAATAAAGACATATTTAATAAGCACCTAGTTAAGCTAGAGGAAGAAAAAAGCACTTTTTGGATATCCCCTATTATGGACTTAAGCATCACCTCTGACTTAAACAGTGCAGATGTTTTTTGGTATAATCAGAGAGGTCTACAGTTCCAATTAAATATTGACGATCGAATCCGTGTCGAATCCAAAGTTATTGAAAGCTACTTTCAGCTGCCTGAACACTTACATGCCTTTGCAATGAACAACTCGATAGTTCCAGAATTAGGCAGATTTAAGCATTATGGTCAGAAAAAAATATTTGACATTACTAATGCTATGGGATGGATTGAATATCAGGCACTGCCTTATTTTAAAATTGAGCTCGGTCATGACAAGCACTTTTGGGGAGAGGGCTATCGATCTATGTTTCTGTCTGATGCACCTTTCTATTACCCTTATTTAAAGCTAACTACTGACTTTGGCAAAGTACGCTATATTAATCTATATGCCTCACATCAAGACATTAACTTTAAAATACCTGGAGCAGGTGTTTTTGGAAGGAAATATGCTGCAAGTCATATTTTAAGCTGGGAAATAAACAAAAATTGGAATCTTGGCTTCTTTGAAAGTATTGTATGGGGCGATAGTCTTGATATGCGAAAATTTGATTTAAATTATATTAATCCAGTGATATTCTACAGGCCTATTGAATACTCTCTTGGCTCTGACGGAGGCAATGCCATGCTTGGAAGCTTTTTAACATACAGATTTAAGAAAAAGAATAAAATATACGCGCAGTTTCTATTGGATGATCTAAAGTTCAATGAATGGAAAAAATTTAATGGATGGTGGAAAAACAAATACGCTTTTCAGCTAGGCTTGAAATGCTTTGATATTCTTAATAGTGGCCTAAGCTATCGACTTGAAATTAACTGGGCACTGCCTTATACTTATTCTCACTTTAGTGGAATTATGAATTATGGACATTTTAATCAAAGCCTAGCACATCCTTATGGCGCCAATTTCAGAGAATCTGTTCTGATTTTGCGATATAACCATGAACGATTTGAAGCGAAAATACACTTTGCAAAAACAATAATTGGATTGGACCCAGATGGCGAAAATTGGGGGCAAAATATCTATAACATGAATTCTAATTATGAACAGAGCTATGGCAACCACATAGGACAAGGGCTAAATTCATATTTTAATTATTTAAAAGGAGAGCTAAGCTATATTTTAAACCCAAGCTATAATCTAAGATTTATTGTAGGTTACGAACTAAATCAATTACATAACGAAAACATAAATAATACTCGTCAGCACGTTTATGTTGGCCTTCGGACTAATGCAATAAATAAATATATGGATTTCTTTTAATTAGAATATTGGGGCTTTTAAAGCTTTAATAATACTTTTGCATCAAGACTTTTAGGTTTATGAATGAAAAATACCACAGGTTTCACCAAAGCTTATACTTATGTATAGAGATTATTTTGCTAATTGGAGGAATTGTTTTTGCAATATATGCACGCTTCAATGGTGATTGGTCTAGACTTCAAAGTGAAACACTACATAGATTTGGCTTTATATTCATAATTACATGGTTCTTATCCGGAATGATATCTGGCATATATAACACCAATAGACTCATTAAAACAGGAACTAGAATTGTCAGACTTTTTCAAGCACTGTTCATTCATATTTTGCTGTTTTCATTTGCTATTTTACTTTTCAAGAAATCTATTTCTAGAGAACTAATCTATTTAACTTTCTCGTTTACATTTATACCAATCTTTATATTTCGAATGCTTTTTAACCAAGTTATCAGATGGCTAAGAAAGCGAGGTTTAAATGTTAAGAATTTTATTGTTGTGGGGAACACGCAGCGGAGTTTAGATGTTCTTAACCAAATGCTTAAATATCCAGAATATGGTTACCGCTGGAAAGGTATTTTTTCCGATAGGAATCTTAGCGAGATAATAGCTAAGGAAAGTATAATTAAGGACAATTATGAGGCGTCTTTCAATTTTATAATTAAAGAAAACATTCAAGAGGTATATTGCACACTCCCCTTATCGGAAAAAGACAAGATACAGCGCACTATTCGTTTTTGTGAAGATCATTTTGTGCGCTTCAAATATGTGCCAGACTTAGAAGGAGTATATGGTCATAAAGTAAACATTAACTTCTTTGAATCATTGCCAATTATAACTATTCGTCAGGAACCACTTGAAATTCTATGGAATCAAATTGTGAAAAGGATATTTGACATCCTATTTTCACTAGGAGTTATCATAATTATATTCCCTTTCCTTTTAATAGTGCTTGCGCCTTTAATATTATTTGAGTCAAAGGGGCCTCTTTTTTATCGACAAAATAGAGCTGGACTAAATGGCAAAAACTTTAAAATCTGGAAGTTTCGAACAATGAATGTCACAGAAAGCGATACAGAATTTAAACAAGCGACAAAAGGTGATAGCCGAATCACTAAAATTGGACACATTTTAAGGAAAACGAATCTAGATGAAATGCCACAGTTCTTCAATGTTCTATTAGGCAATATGAGCATTGTAGGGCCTAGACCACATGTTCAACAATTAAATGCTAAATACAGCAAAATAGTTGATGAATACAATATTCGTCTTTTAGTGAAACCAGGCTTAACAGGACATGCACAAATTAATGGATATCGGGGAGAAACAAAAACTCTAGAGCAAATGAAAGGCCGTATTGATTTGGATGTATGGTATTTGGAAAACTGGTCAATCTTATTAGATATTCGTATTGTATTTAAGACGGTTATAAATATGATACGAGGCGAAGAGAATGCTGGCTAAATTTACTTACCCCACTCCCGAAATAATATACTAATAAACTTTATATCATCAACAAAGTATCGCTGAAACATTCTTCTAGGCTCTTGGATAAAGCGATAAAACCATTCAATGCCTAACTTTTGAAAGAACTTTGGAGCTCTTTTACGAAGCTTATAATAAAACTCATAAGAAGCACCCAACAACAAAAATAGGGGCATATTGACTGCTCCCATAGCCTCTAAGGCGTTAAATATGTTTTTTGATAGTATCTCTTGCTTGGGGCAACCAACGCCCATAAAAACAAAGCGACAAGGATTTTTATTAAGCATCTGGACAATCTCTTCAGTCATTTTATTAATCAAAGCATCATCATTAATGTTAAAGAAGGGAGGCACATATGTATGTATACCCCTTTCTTTAAGCTTTGAAGCTAATATTTCTGAAGAAACCACAAATAAAGACTCCTTGTAATAAGGCTCAAAGGCTAAAAAGCTTTCTTTAAAAAAATCTGCCCCAGTTAGTCTTGAACTTAAAGACTTACCCAATAGTTTACTAGACCAAACAATTGGCTGACCATCTGGTAGTATAAAAGCAGATTGACTTAAAAATGCTTTCAAACTACTGTATTCCTCCTGTTCAAATTTCACTATTTGATCTACATTTGGAGTAATAAAAAAAGGAAGAGCTGCTCCTTTTTTATATTCCCATGACAAAACAGCCTTTAGGATATTATCATAGCCATGATCATTTATGAAATCAAATCCAAATATGTGTTCTTTACTTAGGGCCACCAAAAACTATTTAAAGCATAAATTAACCGCTCACTTGTTGAGTATGTTGAACTTACTTTCTTCTGCTTAATATCTAAACTTATTCGTTCTTTAAAACGAATCCGATTACCATCAAAAAGACAACCTGTTTTAAATGAGTCACCTGTTTTAACTTTTTTAATGACATCTCCAATATCAATCCCCAACTGATTTTCTAATTTCTTTAAAGTCTCTACAGGGTTTTGAACTAACTGGTTATAGTCCAAAACAGCACAAATAATTTTTCTTTTTTTGAGCAAATTCATTGTTAAACCGCATAGAGCATGCACAACCATCAAATAGAGGCAAGACATAAAGGCCCCTTTAGGTGGCTGTTCTATTCCCTTTTTTCGAAAAGAGCGGACAACATCTGTTGGATTACGCTTAACATAAACACAAGCCTTTACAGGTATATCTAATCTCAAAAGATGCCATAAACGCAAAGGATATTTAGATGAATCAACAAAAAATTGAGTTTCAATCTTGGGATACAAACAATCAAAGAATTTAAGTATATAAGCTTTATATTTTTGAAATGAATGTCCAATACCATATAGAAAAACTGAATAAATACTAGTATGATATTCATGCTTTCTAACTGCCCTAGTTAATTCCTCCCAATCAACTTCTTTGGATTCAAAATCCTCATAAAACAAAGCCCAAAAATCTTTTGTATCCTGTAGACTTTGTTCACTAACTTTTCCATTACATACGGAATATCTGTTCAACTCTCCTAATGATGTTATATGTTTTGCATTGCCTAAAATAATATCAACTAAGGTGGTACCACTTCGACCTGCACCCATAACATATATCATTTCAGACATGCGAAGACCTTTTCTTTATAAGCTTTGCTGGAACGCCTCCCATCACCGAATATTCACCAACATCTTTTGTTACCACAGCACCAGCGCCAATAATACTTCCTTTACCAATTTGTATACCAGGCATAACTACCACATTTCGACCAATCCAAACATCATCCTCCACAATTATTTTTTTACCCTTCTTTTTGCCACCTTTTATCATCGGTATACTAGGGTCTTGAACTTGCTTTTCATTTGCCACTAAAGCAACATAAGGAGCTATCATAACATTATCTCCAATTATTGCCCCCTGAATAAAGGCATACTCATTGATTTGAGTATTTTTCCCAATTTGAACTCGCCCAGGACCACTTAAGTAAACATTATTCTCTAAAATTGCTAATTCACCACCGCGACTAATCCCCATTATATAACGTGCATATAATAATCTAACTCTATTAGATAGTGATATATATCTAGAGTTTGGCAAATGCATTAGAACTGCATAATAAAAGGCAAAAATTAGCTTTTTTATCAACGGCCTAAAATTAATTGCTCATAAAGATAAGATAATTTATGAGCAACCTGCCCTAACGAAAACTCTTTCAATGAAGCAGCTGCGTTCTTAGAGTAGACCTCATATGATGCCTCATCCATAGAATGCAGCTCAATAACTTTATTTTTAATTGCATTATTATCACCCAAAGGCAAAACCCAACCATTTACACCATTATTAACCTGCTCTAGATATTGCGGAATATCTGATACTATTACAGGAACACCACAATACATTGCCTCCATAGTTACAGTTGGAAAACCTTCACTTCTTGAATGACAAAGCAAAAATCTAGATGAGTTGTAAAGTTGACTCAATGA
>CAJXBJ010000046.1 GCA_913050195.1 uncultured Saprospirales bacterium | reverse complement strand
GATAGCAGTATTTCTTTTTAGTATTATTCATGGTCAGAAGACTTATGTGCCAGATTTTTCCTTTGAGAATTATTTAGAAACACATACTGCTCTTGGCGCAATTGTTACTATAGGAGACTCTTCTAGTATGGGAGATGGTATACCAAATAATGATTCTGTATTTACTGCAAGAATTGACACTATGACTTATTTAGATCTTAGTTCATTAGGGATTTCTGACCTAACAGGTATTGATAGCTTTGCGCTTTTAGAGGAACTCGATGTTTCTCAAAATTTCATTGATACATTAATACTTAATCATGCGTTTTTAACTCAAATTAGTTGTTATCTGAATCAGATTGAATATTTTGATATAAGCAGTGTTACTTCTCTGACACATATTGATCTAATGTCAGCATTTAAGCCTAGCTTTGATACTTTGGATTTAAGTAGTAATCTAGATTTGACATATTTAGAATTTTCTAATAATCAAATTCAAAGCTTAGTCTTACCGAATAATCCTGTGTTAACAGATTTATATTGTTTTAACAATCAATTAAATAGTTTAGATGTAAGTAATTGTTCTTTGTTGAGTAATCTGTCGTGTTACGATAATTTTAATCTTAATTCTTTAGATGTAAGTCAAAATTCGAATTTGCGTAGTTTATATTGTCGTAATAATAATCTAGATTCTTTGGATTTGACAGCTAATTTGTCTTTAGGTGTAGTTCATTGTGGGAATAACAATTTAACGAGTTTAGATTTGACTAATAATGTGGACTTAAGAGATTTATCTTGTAGCAACAATCAATTAACGAGTCTAGATTTGAGCAATAATTCATATTTGGATACTATAGTCTGCGGTGGTAACCCTTTTAATAATCTTGACTTTTCAAATACTAACGTGGCAATATTAGACCTGAGTTCTCTTACAAGCTTAACAAATATTGATGTAAGCAACAATTCGTCTTTAACAAGTTTGATATGTAATAATCTTCAGCTTACTAGTTTGACCATTGGCAATAATTCTGCATTAACGAACTTAAACTGTAGTGGTAATCAGCTTTCAAGCCTAGCTTTAAATACGGATACGTTTTTTCTAAGTAACTTGAACGTTAGTGACAATCAGCTAACGAGCCTTGATTTAAGTAATTGTCCATATGTAGATACTTTCTTTTGCTCTGGCAATCAATTGAGTCAGTTAGATCTTAATAAAAATGCTCTAATTACTAATCTTGATTGCAGTAACAATCAGATTTCAAGTATAAGTTTTAATAATGCGAATACGGATACTTTTTTTCTGACCAATTTAAATGTTAGTGATAATCAGCTTACTAGCCTTGATTTAAGTAATTGCCCATTTGTAGATACATTCTTTTGTTCAGGTAATCAATTGAGTCAATTAGACCTTAGTACTATTCCTTTGCTTACTAATCTTGATTGTAGTAATAATCAGCTCACAAGTCTTAGTCTTAATTTGCCCCCTACAGCACCTAATTTTAATACGGATACCTTTTTTCTAACTAATTTAAATATTAGTGACAACCAAATCATGAGCCTTGACTTAAGTAATTGTCCAAATATTGATACTTTTTTCTGCTCTAATAACCAGTTAAATTGTTTAAATATAAAAAATGATAACAATACACTGATTTCTCATTTTATTGCAACAGGAAATCCTGATTTGACCTGTATTGAGGTTGACGATTCAGCTTGGTCTTCAAGTAATTGGACATCTTTGAATGGGAATATTGATTCTCTCGTTTACTTTAGTACATTTTGTAACAATGCATGTAGTAGCCCAATTACGGATATAAATCAACAAAAAACTAAATTCAATATTTATCCAAATCCGTTTAATAGTTCAGTATCAATTGAGTTGCTATCTGAGCCTCATGTTTTAACCATATATGATTTATTAGGCAATAAGCTTAGAGAGGATCAAGTCAATGGCACAACAGTTATTGAAAGGGGAGACTTATTAAAAGGGGTTTATATCATTGATGTGCGCTCTAAAAGTCGAATGAATAGTGCTAAGCTTGTAGTTGAGTAGGATATACATAAATAAAGCCATCATTCGCTTCAAAAAAAACTTAAGGTGTCTTTTATAATAATTTTTCAATAAAATAATCGTTGACTTACAACGTTATATGATTATGATACTCGCGGACTTAATTTTCTACGATGATTAGATATCTTATCTCTTTAATGCTAATGCTTTTTATTTCTGCTAACATTAAAGGGCAAAAAACTGTAGATAACTGTAAAGTTAGCATGACTTTATACAGGGCTGATATGAAGCCATTAGGCAATAAATTAGTATCCTTTCGAAGCGATGATGGAAAACACCAAGAGGATGTGGTTACAAAGTCTGATGGATATTGTATGCTTTACTTAAATAAGAATACACACTATGATATTATATATGAAGATCTTATTTATAGTGGTTTTAAAAAAATCTCAAATTCAGATGTAATTAATATTACGGGTGAAATGATTATTGATGGAGGCTTATTTAGTATTGTTTATGTCAAGGTATTTGATAATATGGGCGATTATGGCTTGCTGAAAGAGGAGCTTATTACATGTGAAAGTGAATCAACAGGTATAATTTATGAAGCCAAGACCAACATGAAGGGTATAGCTGAGTTTTATGTCCCACGAAATTCGGAATACGTCTTTCATTCGACCTATGAAAAAAACTTAAGGACTCTGACAGTAGGAAATGGAAAGGGGGCTTCTATTTATAGCATGTCATTTGATGTTTCTACTACACCGGCAAACCAGTATTATCAACGACTTAAAGATGCTGAAGAGGCGAGGAAGGCATGGTTAAGGGAATGGGAACGTCAAGATTCCTTAATAGGAACCATTGCGATAAATGTACTTGTATTTATCAATATTACTAATAGCAAAGATGCGTCCTTTCATCCAAGTTTTAGAGAAATTAAAGTGTATGACTCGTCTAAAAAAAATAAACTTTTAGGTGTCATTAAAGGAAGCTGGAGTATTGAAACCCTTTGTGAAAAGAATATGCGTTTGTGTCTAGCGAGTGTTACAAAAGAAGATGGAAGTTATAGTCAATCAGTGCTTCATTTAAAGCTGACTCGTGGCCTTCATTCCTTTTATATCGAAAATGAAGATGGGACTTTTGGCCAGGATGTGGAGGTCGATATTCCAGTTAGAAAGGGGTATAACTACCTTCTTAAACATAAAGATGATTATTCTATTACAGCACCACTATGTGTTACTCTTTAGACTAGAACTGCCTTAGCCATGATACCATTGGAAAGGGAGCCGTGTTTAAATTCCCCTCTGAGTCCACATTGACAAATCCTCCAAGAGAAACTTGAATAGCCTTATTATGTGCTTGCTGAAAACGCATGCTTGGCATAAATAATACGGTTGCTGTTATGTTTTCAGAGGTGACGATTTCACCTTCTTCAATAGTAATGGTTTCAGTAACTGTTGGGTTAGCAAGTGATGTGTCTGTGTAAGAAACCGTTACATCCAAATCAGAGTATTTTACTCGTTTGCTTTTTCTTAAAAAGAACATGGAGTCAAATATAAAGCTAGATGATTTTCCAACTGGGGTAATACCAGAAACCCCTATAACGCCAGCTGCTTGAAAGGCATCTATGTTCAGGTTAGGATTATTTCTATTGGGACCTAGCAATTGTTCCTCTAAAGCGAGGCGTGCCTCCCAGCTATAATTACTACTATACATTTTATCAAATCGATACTTTTCTCCTATGCTCATGATATCACCAAAATTAATATATCCATAGCCTGCAGATATGCTAAAATTTGTAGCTCTATCGCCTTTAGTCGCTGTTAGCCAATGAAGGCCTCCAAAAGCTCTTCCATTACTAATATAGCCAGATGAGCCAATAATTGTTCCTGCTGCTAGGTGAAAGTTGTTTTTTGAATAAAGTGAATATTTTGCAGCCAAACAAAACGGGCTAGCTATCCATGAAGTCATAATACCTATAGAAAGTTTATCGCTCAGGGAGAAATGCACTTCTGGACCATATAAGTGAAGCATGGCATAGTTTTCATATTTTTTCACAGGCAATGCATTGGTCGTAAAGTAATAACGGGTAGTATACGGACCAGTGGCTCTAGCAGCACTATAGTCTGCTCCAGCAATATTTTCACTTTCTGCTGGCCTGATGTCTACTAAATTCTCTTTTTTTAAGAATACTGTACCAATATTTTTAGTTTCAAGCTGAATTTCTCGACCATCATCTTTTAAAATATATCCAAAAAGTTCTTTTCCGCCATCAGTTTTAACCACATAGAGCGTACGTTCTTTTGTGCTTTCTTCTTGACCGTTTACTGAGTTTGCAATTAGGCTAAATGCAAATACTATTATATATACTAAATATTTCATGTAATGTTTTTTAGGTAAGCGAAGATACACATAATTAAACTGTGATGTTCTCTTTGTCTTTAGTCATAAAAAAGGGCTGAGAAGCCCTTTTTTATTCATTATTTTCGATAAAAGCTATTCAATAATTAATCGTTTTCTCTTGATGGTATTCTCTTTTAGGAAAACCATTAAATAAGTTCCTTGAGACAAATCAGAGTGTGGAATAATTAATTTATTGCTATTAATATTTGTGATTTCAAATATCACTTCGCCAAGCATATTATACATTAGTAATTGACCTCCCGTACATGCACCGTTCATGACAATAGATATATCATCTTTTGCTGGATTTGGGTAAATCATAAATCTTGCATCTTCTGCTTCATTAAAGCCAACGAGTGGTGATACCATAACAGCTAATTCATTAGTGTCGCCTTCACAACCATCATAAGATGTTTCTAATACCTGAACGTAGCCTTGACCAAGTGTAGACCACTGAACTTGAATACTATTAGTTCCTTGGCCAGAAAGGATATTGCCACCAATTACAGCCCAGTCATAAGTAGATCCTGTGTTTTGCATAACTGAGTAATACTCCACATCATATTGCAGGGTATTAGGTGTGCCAATTATTGACAGAGAATCTGGAGCATCAAAGATATTTAAGTATAATGTTTGCGTGTAACAAGTTCCATTAATAATAGCAGAATCACTGAATATGGTATCTGTTTCAAAATATACGGTATCATTTCCTAGCAATGGAAAAGGCACCTCATTGTAATTACCGCAAGCATCCTTATATACAGAGGTAAGTTGTGTATAGCTATTACATTCAAAAATGGGACAATTACCTATTAAATGTATATCATCAAACTCCACGATATATTGATCTACAGACTGGTGATGAATGTAGAGATATGCTGATTTATTACCCCAAATATTAGAGTCAATTGTAATGCTAATATCTCTCCATAGACTGTCCCCTGAAGTCAAAGAGTCATTATCATCAAAAGATATTAATGTAGTGGGGAAAGAGCCTGCCAAAGTATCTTGAATTTTAATGGAATATCCATTTCGATATTCCGGGTCCATAAACCTATGGCGGTAGTTTAAGATTGCGCCATTTTCTGGAATATTTACGACAAAGCCATAAATATCATTTGCAGTATCCGTCGGAAACTCCATCCATGAGCTAAACATTAAGCGAATATCACCATCATTTAAAAGAGAATCTAAAAATGCTCCAGAGTAATTATTTGAAAACTCAGCATTTGAAAAATCTGTAGTAATCCAATAATTAAAATTCGCTGAATCAATATCCATGTTAATAATACCAGATACATAATCAGCATCATAATTGTTAAGAGTGAAGAAACCAGAAGATATGCCATTAAGGCTTGGAAACCCCTGATAAAAAATACTACCACAAGTGCTTGCGTAAGATATAAACTGACTAGTGTCATTACCATTCAGCAACAATATATTATCAAGTGCTAAATTATATTGATCATATGCATTATGATGAAAAATTATTTTTGCTGTTTTTCCACCATAGGTATTGGAATCCAATATAGCGATATGCTCTGTCCATATAGTGTCTCCATCTGTAGACGGATCTCCATCTGAGAATGATTTAATCATATTGAGAGTAGTTCCACTATCAACACTTACATATACATCATAACCATCTCGCCAGTCATTATCCATAATTTTGTGTTCCCATTTTAATATTGCACCATGACTAGGAATGTTTACACTATCAACAATGAAATAATTATCGGCTTGCCCTGGACTTGTAAACCATGATGTGGCCATGAGAAAGTGATTCGTGTCATTATTTACTTCATAATACATTTCAAAACCTGCTCTAAGTCCGGATGTATATCCATATAAGCTATCCCCATCAATAGTACCCATGTAGGCAGTAGAATCGACGGCTGTATAGGATGGAAAGTCTGCAAAAAAGAGAGTGTCAGAAGATGACCTCAAATTTGAATTGCGGCGAACAAATTTTAAATTAGATTTGTTTAGATTAGATAATTCTTTTCTAGATGACTTTGCAGTTAAAGCCTTTTTAGTATTTTCTTTAGTCCAGATTGAAGAAGATTGGTGAATGTTCCTATCAATACTCAGTATTTTTTGACTAAAAGATTCACTGTAAAAAGTTACTAATATGAGGGTTAAGATATAGTGAAAAATGTAGCGATCTCTCATGTGTTTATTGTTTTTTTCTAGTAATTTAAAGAAATATTAAAGAGAATACAAATATAAAGGCAGCTAGTCGGCTGCCTTCAAGACCTTATTACGAATTGCGTTTAGAAAAAAGAGTCTTGATTTAAATTATAATATTAGTAGTAGAAATTAATAGCTTTTTTCGATAAGAATATTTTTATTGTTTTTTGAAACCAATGTTGACTCTTGTGCAGTAGCAAAATAAGCTAAGGCTAAAAGCGATAATATTGTCAATAATTTTTTCATATTCTTAAGCGTGTTTTGTTCAAACCAAACTTAATATATATGAATAAAAAACATATAGGTCTGCCTAGAGGTAATATGTGTATAAGGTAGGCCTAACTGACCTTATATGACTACAGTGTATAAAAAAAGCCTAATCCATTGGATTAAGCTTTTCTAATTTATTATAAGGGGTTTTTTAGTTTACCGACTCTGCTACAACAGATACGTAAGAGCGATCTCTTTGTGTTCTAAATTGTACTACTCCATCCTGAGTTGCAAAGATAGTATGGTCTTTACCCATTCCAACGCCATCCCCTGGATAGTGTCGAGTGCCTCTTTGTCGAATAATAATGTTACCAGCGATTACAGACTGGCCTCCAAATACTTTTACACCTAGTCTTTTGCTATGTGAATCTCTACCGTTATCTGAACTACCTGCTCCTTTCTTATGTGCCATGTTTGCTGGTTTTTTATTTTACTGTAATGTTTTCAATCTTAATTTTTGAGAACTGTTGTCTGTGACCATTACTTTTTTGGTATCCTTTTCTTTTCTTCTTTTTGAAAACAATTACCTTGTCACCTTTCACATGCTCAATAACTTTAGCGCTTACTTTCGCTTTTTCAACAGTTGGCGTACCAACTTTTACTTTCCCTTTGTCATCCAACAATAATACTTTGTCAAACTCATGCTTTGATCCTTTCTTACCATCTAAGTGATGAACAAAGATCTCTTGACCTTTTTCTACTTTGAATTGTTGTCCTGCTATTTCTACTATTGCGTACATTTCAATACTATTTTTAAGCCCGCTATAATTAGCGGAGTGCAAAGTTATCCCTTTTGAAAATTATATGCAAGTATCAGCCATCTTAATTCTTAAGCTTTTTTAAAGCATTTAGACGTTGTAATAAAGTAGGATGGGAATAATTAACAAAGACGTAGGCTGAATGTGGGGTTAAGTTGCTTAAATGTTTGACGGAAAGGCGTTTTAAAGCATCTCCTAAGGCTTTTCCAGATGCATGTGTATTGGCATAGGCATCTGCTTGATACTCAAACTTTCTAGAAAGAATATTCATTCCCATACCAGTAAGCATGGAAATTGGGCTATATAAAAAGCTGAAAGCAATGAGCCCAAGTGCAAAGTTTATTTCGCTTGCTCCTAGTGCTTTACTTAAATCGGGGGTTTGTATGCACCATCCTAGGATAAATAAGGTAACAAACATACTTATTATGGAAAGTGTGAAATTCCACAATACATGTTTTTTCTTATAGTGACCTATCTCATGAGCTAGAACTGCAATTAGCTCATCGTGACTATGGTCTTCAATTAAAGTATCGAAAAGTACAATGGACTTTTTAAAGCCAATACCACTAAAGTAGGCATTGGCTTTTGATGAGCGCTTTGATCCATCAATAACAGAAATTTTATCAAGAGGGAAATTGGTGTTTTTTGCCAGTGCCTCTATTTTTTTCATTAATTCTTCATCTTTAAGTGGACTAAGGTTATTAAAGATTGGGACAATAAGGTCCACATAGAAGGCGGCCATTATTAATGAGAATAAAGAAAAAGCTATCCAGGCATAAAGCCAAAAGTATTCAGGGAATGCTAAGTAAAAGTAAATGAAAGCAGATAGTAAAGCACCCATTATAATGCTACTAAGTAATAAGCCTTTAAATAGATCTACAATAAATAGTTTTGGGGTCATTTTATTAAAACCAAAACTTTCCTCAATCTTAAAGTTGTTGTAGTATGAGAAGGGAATGCCTAATATAAAATTAAAGCCGCCCAAAACAGCAAAGAATATCAAAGGTGTCAATAAGTCACCATCAACGATACTTTCACAATGAGCATAAATCCAATAGAAACCATCGCTAAGCAAAAGAATTAATGTTGCAGAAATACTTAATAGCCCAGACCAGAAACTAAGCTTTTCTTTTTCCTGATTATAAAGTTTAGAACGTTGGTACTCCTTTTCATCATAAAGGCCTTGCAATTCTTTAGGGAGATTCGAGGACCAACTTTTTGAATTTAAGTGGTCTAAGTAGCGTTCAAAAATATAGTTCAGGACTACTAAGGTGACAATGCAATAAAAGATAACAGCTTCCAAATCAACAAATTTTGCTCAAGCAAATGTAATTATAAATGTGGAATAAGTAATTTTACATTGGTATGGGAATTAAAAGCATTGGAGCAGGCTTGGCTGCTAAATTGGTGCATCGCATGAATCAGTCATGGATTCAGAACCCAATTAGTGCGCAAGAAAGACTTTTTAAGCAGCTTATAGCAAAAGGTGCAAAGACGCGTTTTGGAAGGGATCATGGATTTTCTGAAATAAGGGACTATTCTTCATTTAAATCGTCTGTTCCAATAAGAGACTATGAGGGCTTGAGGCCTTATGTGGATCAGATTATTGCTGGACATAAAGATGTTTTATGGCCAGGACGACCGTTGTATTTTTCTAAAACATCAGGAACAACTTCAGGAGTTAAATATATACCTATTGTCAAAGATGCGATGCCATGCTACATTAATGCAGCTCGCGATGTGCTTTTAAATTATGTTTATAGAACAGGTAATAGCTCTTTTTTCGATGGTAAAATGATTTTTCTTTCTGGTTCACCAGAAATGGAAAAGACGGCTGGGATTTTGACAGGTCGACTTTCTGGGATTGTCAATCACTTTATACCATTTTGGTTAAAGGGAAATCAATTGCCAACATATGCCACAAACTGTATTGAAGATTGGGAACAGAAGGTGGCTAAAATAATGCAAGAAACGAGTTCAAAAGATATGCGACTTATTAGTGGTATTCCACCATGGATGCAGATGTATTTTGACTTATTGATAGACGCATATCAAAAGCCTGTAGGCGACCTTTTTCCTAATTTATCGGTAATATCCCATGGCGGAGTGAATTTTGAACCTTACAAGGAAAAATTATTTGCTTCTATTGGTCGTAATTTGGATACTTTAGAGACCTTTCCGGCCTCTGAAGGCTTTTTCGCTTATCAGGATGTTCCAGATGGAATGAAAGAAAAAGAGGAAGATAATGGTCTATTGTTATTAGCGAATAATGGAGTCTTCTTTGAATTTGTTCCCGTTAGTGAGTTCTACAATGAAAATCCATCGCGTTACTCCTTAGCAGATATAGAGCTTGGTGTTGACTATGTATTGATTTTAAATACAAATTCTGGATTATGGGCGTATAATATTGGTGATACGGTTCGCTTTGTATCAAAGAATCCTCATCGTATTATCGTTAGTGGTCGTTTAAAGCATTTTATCTCGGCCTTTGGAGAACACGTTATAGGCAAGGAGGTAGATACCGCAATAAGTCAAACATCTCAAGAATTAGGAGTCAAAGTTATTGACTTTACGGTTGCCCCAATGATAAATCCGGATAATGGATTACCTTTTCATGAGTGGTTTGTTGAGTTTGATGGTGGAGGAACACCGGACATAAAGGCTTTTGCTGCTCTATTGGATAAAAAAATGTGCATTCAAAATATTTACTATAAGGACTTAATTGAGGGTGGCATTCTTAAACCATTACAATTAAGACCAATGCAGAAACATGCATTTATAGATTACATGCGTAGTATTGGTAAATTGGGTGGGCAAAATAAACTACCCCGTCTATCAAATGATCGAAATATAGCAGATGCTATTGTGCCTTATATGTTAAAATAGTTTAACAGCCCTTAGATTTAAATCCTTCTTTTGTACCTTTGCAAGGCTTTATAATCTAAGGATATTCGATAAAGTGCAAGCAGAGAAAAGAAATATAGCCATATTAGGTTCGACTGGTTCTATTGGAACACAGGCTTTGGATGTCATAGCAGCAAATATGGATATTTTTGCAGTAGAGTTATTAACTGCAGGAAATAATGCAGATTTACTTATACAGCAAGCAAAGAAATTTAAGCCAAATACTGTGGTGATTGCCAATGAGGCCAAATACGATATGGTCTTTGAGGCACTTGACCCTTTAGATATTAAGGTATATGCAGGTTTGGAGGCTATTTCAGACGTTGTTCAGATGGAGGGCATTCATATGGTTTTAACGGCTATGGTGGGCTATGCAGGATTGAAATCTACAATAAAAGCCATAGAAGCAGGTAAACACATTGCTTTGGCCAATAAAGAGACATTGGTAGTGGCAGGAGATATTATTACAAAGCTTGCCGCTCAGTATAAAGTGGGTATTCTGCCGGTAGACTCTGAACATTCAGCCATATTTCAATGCTTAGTAGGTGAGGATCATAATCCTATTGAGAAGATAATATTAACTGCATCTGGAGGGCCATTTAGAACTAAAACATTAGACGAGCTTGCTAATGTAACTAAGCAACAGGCACTTAAACATCCTAACTGGGATATGGGTGCCAAAATTACCATAGATTCATCAACAATGATGAATAAAGGTCTTGAAGTTATTGAGGCTAAGTGGCTTTTTGAGTTGGCTCCAGAAAAAATAGATGTTATTGTGCATCCTCAGTCCATCATTCACTCTATTGTTCAGTTTGAAGATGGCTCTATGAAAGCACAAATGGGATTACCGGATATGAAGTTGCCAATTCAATATGCATTAGGATTCCCAAAAAGATTAAAATCAAGCTTTCCAAGATTCAGCTTTCTCGACTATCCATCTTTGGATTTTGAGGCACCTGATTTGAATAAATTTAAAAATTTAGGCTTGGCTTATGACGCCCTGAAAAGGGGTGGTAATCAGGCTTGTGTATTGAATGCCGCTAATGAAATAGCAGTAGAGGCATTTTTACAAGACAAAATTAACTATTTAAACATTCCTGACATTGTAGAAGACTGTATGGCTAAGGTTGTATATATGAAGCAACCGAGCTATGAGGATTATGTAATGACGGATCAAGAAACAAGGCAGTTAGCTGCCACATTAATTTAATTATGGATGCTCTAATTATGCAAGGAGGACAGCTCCTTTTGAGTTTGTCAATTTTAATTGTTTTACATGAACTAGGCCATTTTTTACCGGCCAAATATTTTAAGACTAGAGTAGAGAAATTCTATCTCTTTTTTGACCCAAAATTCTCCTTATTTAAAAAGAAAATTGGAGAGACGGAGTACGGAATAGGTTGGTTGCCATTAGGTGGGTATGTTAAGATATCTGGAATGGTTGATGAATCTATGGATACAGAACAGCTCAATCAACCGCCGCAAGATTGGGAATTTCGGTCAAAGCCAGCATGGCAGCGACTTATTATAATGGCAGGGGGAGTTACAGTAAATGTAATTCTTGGTATTATTATCTACATCGGTGTTATGTATGTATGGGGTGATGATCGAATCCCTACTGCTAAATTAGAAAATGGTATTTATGCTTCAGACACACTTGCAATCAACATGGGGATTAAAAATGGTGATCGTATTGTAAGAGTTGATGGTGAGACTATAGATGACTTTAATAAGTTAATACCTCACATGCTTATGACTGAGGCTGAACAGATAACTGTAGAGCGTAATGGAAGATACATGGATCTTGATGTACCTTATCATTTTAATAAAACGATGATAGAACGTAAGATGAAAGGCTTTGTAAGTATAGCGTTTCCTTTCGTGATTGATTCAGTGTTTCCTGATCAAAATGCTGCCTTAGCAGGACTTCAATCTGGTGATGAGTTAATTGCTCTTAATGGACAAGAAATGCGCATATTTGAAGAATATAAAAATTACTTTGAATCGCATAAAGGGGATAGTGTTAACCTTACAGTATTAAGAAATAGAGTAACGGAGAATATTGATGTTAAAATATCTGATAAAGGGCTTATTGGAGTAAGAAATAATTTAGCGGAATATTTGCCTTTAGAGCATCGAAGTTATTCTTTTTTAGAGTCAATACCCGCAGGGATTAGCAAGGGCTACTACTCATTATGGATGATGGGTATGCAATTGAAGCTTATGTTTTCGCCTAAAACGGAAGGTTATAAGCATGCAGGTGGTTTCATTGCTATTGCAAATGTTTTTGATATTTCTTGGAATTGGCAAGTTTTTTGGACTATGACTGCTATGCTATCAATTATGCTAGCGGTAATGAATTTATTGCCAATCCCGGCTTTGGATGGTGGTCATATTATGTTTCTGATTTATGAAATTATCGTTGGTAAGGCAGTCAATCAAAAAGTATTGGAGGCAGCTCAAATGGTTGGTGTAATATTACTTCTTGGCCTTGTTGTTGTTGTTAACGGTAATGATATTTATAAACTATTTCAATAAGGTGTATGCGTTTATTAATCTTTCTATTGATAATAATAATTGCTAATCTGAGCATTGCTCAGAACTCTGTAATTGAGTTAGAAAAAAGTGATAGTGTAAAGCATAATAAAATACTTGTTGTTCCTTTGAATCCCAAGCTGTATTTTTCTGACTCAGATCATATACTAGAAGAATATAATGAACGAACTTCAGATCAAATATTTTATCGTTGGAGATCTGCTATAGATATTAATACAACAGTTTATTTAATGGCACTTAATAAGGTGCAATCTATGTTGATGGACACTTCATGGGATGTTACTCAAGACATCAAGGCCTTATATCAGTCCGTAACCTATGGTTATGAGACTTCTTCAAGAGCTCGTTTAGAGGAAGAAGCTAATGGAAAAAAATTCTTTAATAAAGTTAAAGATAAGGTGAGTGAGCTATCTGAAAAGGTAACAGAAGATAAGTCTAAGATTAATCATCCTGGTGCTGGTGAGCTTGGAGAGGAAAAAGAAAAAATTGATAACGAATTCAAGTTTATGAATGTTACCATGGCTAGGCCGGAGATGCTTCAGTTCTATGCCGAGAAATATGAGTGTGATGAATTCTTATTTATTACACAGTTTGAGCTACGTACCTTATATCCTACACATGCAGATAGATGGACAAATAATTACACAAGGCAAATAGCCCTTCATTATGCGGTATATGACCAACGTTCTCAGTTAAAGTATGGAGATGTAGTTAGAGTTACTTTTGATAGTAATTCTAATGATTTGGAAACTATAATACGTAATACACTTCCTTTTGCAGCTCAGAAAATTGCTGAAAGTATTCGTTAATTACACTTGAAATCATATTTTTGTCACCACCAATGCCCGAGTGGCGAAACTGGTAGACGCGCTGGATTCAAAATCCAGTTCTTTCGGGAGTGCCGGTTCGATTCCGGCCTCGGGTAC